>NZ_JADGDZ010000003.1:5967-13856 GCF_016744625.1 Winogradskyella sp. | reverse complement strand
AAATTTAAGAGCCCAAACGTTATTTTATAAATAACCTGTGGAAGAAGAAACATGTATTTTTAATAACTAACCAGATTTTATGAAAGAAGTATATAAATTCAGTCTTTTTGTAGTCTTAATTTTAGTTTTTAATTCTTGTGCAACACTAAAAAAGCAAATAGTGTCAGGTGCTGAAAAGGAAATGCCTGTAAACAAAGAAATTGAGCACAATTTTTATCTTATTGGTGATTCTGGTAACTCAAACTTTGGTGAAAGTTCAGAAGCTCTAAAAGCTTTTAAGACAGAATTAGAAAAGGCTTCAAAGAATAGTACTGCCATTTTTCTTGGCGATAATATATATCCTGTAGGTCTTCCAAAAAAATCAAATACAGAGTATGAGCTGGCAAAACATCGATTAGAAATACAGATTGAAGCGACCAAAAATTTTAAAGGTGAGACCGTTTTTATTCCAGGTAATCACGATTGGTACTCTGGTATTTCTGGATTAAAAAATCAAGAGAAAATTGTAGAAGAAGCACTTGGTAAGAATAGTTTTTTACCAGAAAATGGCTGCCCTATAGATAAAATACATATCTCAGATGATATTGAGCTTATCCTTATTGACACACATTGGTACATCACCAATTGGAATGATCAACCAACCATTAATGACGATTGTGATATTAAGACCAGGCAAGGGTTTTTAGACGAGTTTAATAGTCTTATAAAAAAGGCAAGAGGTAAGACAACTATTGTAGCTTTACATCACCCAATGTATACTAATGGTTCACATGGTGGTCAGTTTAGCTTTGGTAGTCACATGTCTCCAATTCCAGTTCTTGGTACGTTTAAAAATGTAATAAGAAAGACAAGTGGGATTGCTAATGTAGATCTTCAAAATCCAATTTACAATGAATTAAAACGTCGTTTGGTGACCTTGGCCCAAGCGAATAAGAAAGTGGTTTTCGTTTCTGGTCATGAGCATAATTTGCAATATTTGGTTGAAGATAATTTGCATCAAATTGTGTCTGGTTCGGGTTCTAAAGTCTCTGCTGTGCGTAATGTTGGTAGTGGAAAATTTGGATATGGAACTCCTGGATATGCTAAACTTATTATCTATAAAGATGGTTCTTCTCATGTTGTCTTTTATTCAACTGAGGATGAAAAAGTAGTATTTCAGTCTAACGTTTTTGCAGAAAACAAACCCAGCATAACACAAACCTATAACGACAATTTATCACCTCACACTTCGGCATCTGTTTATTCTGAAGACGAAACAGATGTTAGTGGTTTTGGTAAGTTTCTTTGGGGAGATCGTTATAGAAAGGAATACAGTACTAAGGTTAAAGCACCAAATGTTGTTTTAGATACATTGTTTGGTGGATTAACACCAGTGAAGAAAGGTGGAGGGAATCAGTCAAAATCATTACGTTTAGAAGATAAGAATGGAGCTCAATATGTAATGCGCGCAGTAAGAAAACAAGCACTTCAGTATTTACAAGCGGTTCTTTTTAAAGATCAATATATCGAAGGTCAATTTGATGATACTGCTACCGAAGACTTAATTTTAGATGTGTTTACAGGTTCTCATCCCTATGCACCATTGGTTGTTGGCGATTTGGCAGATGCCATTGATGTTTACCACACAAACCCTGTGTTGTATTATGTGCCGAAACAAGAGCGCCTAGGGCAATACAATGATGAATTTGGTGATGAACTTTATATGATTGAAGAGCACACATCTAAAGGGCATAATGACAAAGCAAGTTTTGGATTCCGAAATAAATTAGTGTCAACTGATGATATGATGAAAAAAATCCACAAGGATGAAGACATTATAGTTGATGAAGCAGCTTATATAAAGGCAAGATTATTTGATATGCTTATTGGTGATTGGGATAGACACCAAGACCAATGGAGATGGATTGAGTTTAAAGAAGATGGAAAGAAAGTGTACAGACCAATGCCTAGAGATCGCGATCAGGCCTTTTCGATTATGTCAGACGGTTTTCTTATAGGTGCTGCTGTAAAACTAATACCAACAGCACGTTTACTGAGAAAATATTCTGAAGATCTAGAGGATGTGAAAGGAGTTAACGTAGAACCTTATCCATTAGATATGGAAATTATAACGCAATCAGGAAAAGACGTTTGGGATGCACAAGCAAAGTATATTCAAGAGAATATTACTGATGCTATTATTGAAAAGGCATTTTTAAATATGCCAGAAGAGATACGAGGCAATTCTGTTGATGATATTAAACAAAAATTAAAGTCGAGAAGAGCCAATCTGCAAAAGATAACAAATCGTTATTACGAATTAGTAAATAAGTATGCAGTAATCAAAGGAACAAATAAAGACGATTGGTTTGATGTAGAACGTATGCCTAATGGACAAACTAAAGTAACAGCCTATCGTATTAAAGACGGGAAAAAGAAAGACAAGTTTCACGAACGCACTTATAATTGCGATGATACTAAAGAGATTTGGATTTATGGTTTAGATGACGATGATGTTTTTGAAGTCTCAGGAAATGGTGATCGATACATAAAGCTAAGATTAGTAGGTGGGCAAAACAATGATAAGTACATTATTGAAAATGGAAAGCGAGTCACATTCTATGACTATAAATCTAAAAAGAATACAGTTGTAACCAAAAAAGGGCATAAAAAGTTTACTGATAATTACGAAACTAATGTTTATGACTACAAAAAGCTAAAAAATAACACAAATCAGATTTTACCTAGTTTAGGTTCTAATCCAGATGATGGATTAAAAATAGGTGCTAACGCTGTATTAACAAACTATGGTTTTGAGCGTAATCCATTTACATCTCAACACCAAATTGCAGCAGCATATTATTTTGCTACGAGCGGATTTGATTTAAATTATAAAGGAGAGTTTGCTAATATTTTTCCTAATATAAATTTAGGTATGGATGCGCATTTTAATAGCCCTAATTATGCCGTTAACTTTTTTGGTTTCGGAAATGAGACACTAAACCCAGAAGCAAATGAAGATGATGGTTTGGATGTGGACTTAGATTTTAATAGAGTAAAAATAAGAACGTTCAAAGCTATGCCGTCTTTAATTTGGAGAGGAAGACAAGGAGTCAGTTTAAAACTTGGTATTTCTTATGAAAGTAATGAAGTTGAGCGTACTATTGGACGATTTGTTGAAGCCTTTCCAGCTAATAACCCTCTTTTTGATGAGCAAGATTTTTATGGTGTAAATGCAAAATATAGTTTTGTAAATAAAGATAATGAAGCCTTTCCAACACTAGGGCTTCAAACATCTGTTGAAGCTGGATATAAGAACAATGTAAGTACAGAAAAAGGCTTTGGATATCTAATTCCACAATTAGGTTTCGACTATAAACTAATTCCAAGCGGTCAGTTAGTGCTTGCTACAAATATACGTGGTCATATTAATTTTGGAGACGACTTTGAGTTTTATCAAGGAGCTGTTTTAGGAGGTAAAACAGGTTTAAGAGGTTATAGGTTTCAAAGGTTTACTGGTAAAACAGCGTTTTCTCAGTCAACAGATGTACGTTGGAATTTTGGAAGCCTTAAAACAGGGTTATTGCCAATTCATATTGGAGTTTATGGAGGTGTAGATTATGGACGCGTTTGGCTTGATAATGAAGATTCTGATAAATGGAATAATTCCTTTGGTGGAGGGTTCTTTGTAAATATGGCACAGATGATGACAGCAAACATTTCTGCTTTTAATAGTGACGATGGATTGCGTTTGGCATTTAAATTAGGCTTTGGGTTCTAATCTATATCAAAACTATAAATATTACCACCAACAGATTCATTTCGCTCGTCTGTTAGAAGAACTTTAGAGTTTGTCTTAAAGCAAACACCTTCTTTTTGAGAGTTGTGTTTAAAAGATCGCTTTTCAATGTCACCAGAAAAGAAATCATCACTTTGGTAGTTGCTTATTTTCCAAAGTTTATCATGGTTTAGTAAAACAATGGTTTTACCATCATCACTAATGTCTGCAGATGTTATTTTGTTGCCCTTTCCTTTTAAGTTGTAATTAGATCGTAGTATAGCTTTATGTTTTCCAATTTTATTCGGAACCATAAAAACACTAAATTTCTTATTCTCTTTACTTATTAAATAGAAGGAATTATTTAACAAGAAGAAAGCTTCAAAATCTTTTGATTCGACTTTATTTGGAAGCGTAAACTCTATAATTTGAGCTGTTGCAGAGCTATTTATTAAATCGTTGTGATTTATTTTTAAGATTCTAAAGGTTTCTCTTTTTTTGCTGTTGTTACCAAAATCACCAATGTAAATATTACAATCAGAATCTGATGTTAAATCTTCCCAATCTATATTTTTGGTATTGCTAATATCTATATTTCTTACAATATGTCCTTTTTCATTCAATCCAAATAAATTATTGCTATTTCCAGAGTCTTGGATCGTCCAAACAATATCAGAATTTGGGCAAACTTCTGTAGCAGAAACTTCGGTTAAACTATTGGTTATGTCACCTTCGATGGTAAGTCTTCCATAAGACTCACAAGAGCTTACAATAAGTAATAGAAATATTAGTCTTTTGAGGTATATCATTGTAATTTTATCCTTTCAACTTTTCACATTGAACAAACGTAAAGATATTATAATTATTGGAGGTGGAGCTGCAGGTTTTTTTGCTGCTATTAATATTGCTGAACAGCATCCTAAATTGTCAGTTGCTATATTAGAACGTGGTAAAGAAGGTCTTCAAAAAGTGAAAGTTTCTGGTGGAGGACGCTGTAATGTAACACATGCTGAATTTATACCATCCGAACTTGTGCAGAATTATCCAAGAGGTGAAAAGGAACTTTTAGGCCCTTTTCATACATTTATGACAGGCGATACTATAACTTGGTTTGAAGAACGAGGTGTTGAATTGAAAATTGAAGAAGACGGAAGGATGTTTCCAGTTTCAAATTCATCTCAAACCATAATAGATTGTTTTTTAGAAGAAGCGAATAAACATAATGTTGAGGTGTTGTATAACTATTCTGTAAAATCTATTAATGCAAAAGAAAGTGATTTTTCTATAGAAACAACTCAAGGTGAAATTGAATGTAAAAAGCTAGTCGTTGCAACAGGAAGTAATCCTAAAGTTTGGAAGCTCCTTCAAGATTTGGGACATACGATAATTCAACCAGTGCCATCGCTTTTTACTTTTGATATTAAAGACAAAAGAATCAAAGACATTCCAGGAGTTGTAGCAAAAGATGTTGAGATTAAAGTTGTAGATTCGGATTTAGTTTCTGAAGGCCCTTTATTAATCACACACGTTGGTATGAGTGCTCCTGCTGTTTTAAAGCTTTCTGCATTTGGAGCTGTAGAATTAGCAAAACACAATTATAATTTTAAAATCGAAATCAATTTTATACGATTAGATTTCGAATCTTGTTTAGATCAGCTTAAAGATTTTAAGCAAGAGTTTGCAAAAAAATCGATAGTTAATTTAACACAATTCAACTTGCCAAAACGACTTTGGAAGCAATTGGTTTTAGCGTCAAGTATAGACGAAACAGAGCGTTGGGCAGATATTAATAAGCAACAATTAGAAGCATTAACTTTACAATTAACAAAAGCTGAATTTCAAGTTACAGGAAA
Organism: Winogradskyella sp.; assembly: GCF_016744625.1. GTDB lineage: Bacteria > Bacteroidota > Bacteroidia > Flavobacteriales > Flavobacteriaceae > Winogradskyella. Next base: position 8,246 of record NZ_JADGDZ010000003.1, on the reverse strand, counting down.
AAGTACATTTAAAGAAGAGTTTGTAACAGCTGGTGGAGTAGATTTAAAAGAAGTGAATTTTAAAACTTTTGAAAGTAGAAGGATTCCTAATTTATATTTTGCAGGTGAGGTTATTAATGTTGATGCGGTTACTGGTGGATTTAACTTTCAGAATGCTTGGACAGGAGCTTATATAGTGTCACGATCAATTACTAAATAATGCAAACATACATCGCACTTCTTAGAGGAATTAATGTTGGTGGACATAAGAAAGTTCCAATGGCAGAGCTTAGAGAATTACTAACTAAATCTGGACTTGAGAATGTAAAAACATACATACAAAGCGGTAATATTATTTTTCAATCTTTAGAGGCGAATAAAGGTAAATTAGAAGCTGTTATTCATAAGTCGATTAAAGATTATTTTGGTTTTGGCGTGCCCATTTTAGTAAGGTCAAAAGACGAAATTGAAACTATTCTAAACGATTGTCCTTTTCCTGAAGAAAAGAAAGTAAGTGGTTATTTTATAATGCTCAGCGAAATCCCAGAAAAGAATTTAATGGATGAAACTTCAAAGGAAGTATTTTCTGGAGAAGAATTTATTATTACTAAAAACTGCGTGTACATTTTCTATACTTTAGGAGCTGGCAAAGCAAAGTTGGGTATTAATTGGTTTGAGAGAAAGTTAAAAGTAAATGCTACTGCTCGAAACTATAGAACAATGGTAAAACTCTTATCTTTGTCAGATATTTAGAATCAATGACAGAACAAGATTTTATCCTTAAATCATATAATCTCAATACAGAAAGCGGCTCAGTAAAATGGTCATCACCAAGCAATATTGCTTTAGTGAAATATTGGGGTAAAAAGGAGCATCAAATTCCCGAAAATCCTTCTATTAGTTTTACACTTTCAGATTGTAAAACCATTACAGAAGTAACTTATACTAAAAAAGCAGATAACAATTTTAGTTTCGATGTGTATTTCGAAGGAGAAAAAAACGAAGCTTTTAAACCAAAGATTCAAACCTTTTTTGAACGTATTGAGGCTTACATACCATTTTTAAGAGATTATCATTTCAAAATTGATACTTCAAATACATTTCCACATAGTTCTGGTATAGCATCTTCAGCATCAGGTATGAGCGCAATTGCTTTATGTTTAATGAGTATTGAAGAAAAATTAACTAATACTGTCACTTCGAGCACAGTCGAGAAGTCTTATTTTAACCAAAAAGCATCCTTCATAGCACGCTTAGGCTCAGGTAGTGCATGTCGAAGCATTGAAGGAGAATTGGTAGTTTGGGGAGAAAATAAGAGTACAGATAGCTCTGATTTATTTGGAGTAAGATTTGATGGAGAAGTACATGCTAATTTTCAAGACTATCAAGATGCTATTTTGTTAGTAGATAAAGGAGAAAAGCAGGTAAGTAGTACTGTTGGTCATAAGCTAATGTTTGGTCATCCGTTTGCCGAGGAGCGTTTTTCTCAAGCGCATGATAATTTGGCTAAAATTAAAGAAATTCTGGCTTCAGGTGACTTAAAAGCGTTTGTAAAAATTGTAGAAAGTGAGGCGTTAACTCTTCACGCTATGATGATGACTAGTATGCCTTATTTCATTTTAATGAAACCTAATACTCTAGAAATCATTAATAAAATTTGGGAGTATAGAGCCAAAAATAATTCAAATATTTGCTTCACATTAGATGCAGGTGCAAACGTGCATGTTTTGTTTCCAAAGGCTGAAAAACAGCAAGTTTATGAATTCATTAAGAGCGAGTTAGTTGCATATTGCCAAAACGGTCACTATATTTGTGATAGTGTTGGTAAAGGTGCCAAACGGTTGTAACCCAATCCAACCAATATAATATTATGAAAGGACCACTATTTTATTCTAAGATTCTTTTATTCGGTGAATACGGAATTATCAAAGATTCTAAAGGTTTATCTATTCCTTATAATTTTTACAATGGTGCATTAAAAGTAGATGAAAATCCAACTCAAGAAGCACTAGATTCTAATGCTAGTTTAAAACGTTTTGTAACGTATTTAAAGGGGTTAGGGAAGGAATTAGTGACTTTTGATGTTGAGACATTAGAAAGTGATGTAGATTCTGGGATGTATTTTGATTCTTCGATTCCGCAAGGTTATGGTGTTGGGAGTAGTGGAGCATTAGTGGCTGCGATTTATGATAAATATGCTTCAGATAAAATTACAGTTTTAGAGAACTTAACACGTGAGAAACTTTTAAAGTTGAAAACGATTTTTTCTGAAATGGAATCCTTTTTTCATGGTAAATCTT
>NZ_JADGDZ010000003.1:0-5957 GCF_016744625.1 Winogradskyella sp. | reverse complement strand
ATACTATGGAAAAATCAGCTATCAAAAGATGATTATTCAGATGTTTGAAAAAGAAGATTTATTAGCATTAGCCAATGATTATATGCCTTTTGGTAAATCTTCAGGTTTAGACCCTTTAAATAGTTATTTAAGCCTTCCAATTTTAATAAATTCTAAAGATAATATTGAGGCTACTGGTATTCCATCTCAAAAGGTAGAAGGAAAAGGAGCCGTATTTTTATTAGATAGTGGCATTGTTGGTGAAACTGCACCTATGGTTAGTATTTTTATGGAAAACATGAAAAATGAAGGTTTCCGTAGTATGCTTAAAGATCAATTTATAAAACATACAGATGCTTGTGTAGATGATTTCTTAAAAGGAGATATAAAATCCTTATTTAAAAATACAAAACAATTGTCTAAAGTGGTGTTAAATAATTTCAAACCAATGATACCAAAACAGTTTCACGAACTTTGGAAAAAAGGCATCGAAACTAATGATTACTACTTAAAACTTTGTGGTTCTGGTGGTGGTGGCTATATTCTTGGATTTACTGAGAATATTGATAGAGCACAAGAAGCTTTAAAAGCGCATAAATTAGAAGTTGTATATAACTTTTAGTATTCTGCCATTCTGAACTTAGTTCAGAATCTCATCAAAATTTAATGCATGTTATCAAGAAGACAGAAACACATTATTCTAAAGTTTTTCAGCCTGTTTTCTGTAGTTAGAGGTTATAATATTCTTATAATTGTTATTGCTCAATATTTAGCTTCTGTTTATATTTTTGCGCACGATAAACCGGTTAAATCGGTTTTTTTAGATCTCAATCTTTTAATGCTAGTGCTGGCATCTTCTGCGACTATAGCTGGTGGTTATATTATTAATAATTTCTATGACTCAGAAAAGGACTTGATTAACAAGCCTAGGAAAACGATGCTCGACAGATTGGTAAGCCAAAATACAAAGCTGTCGTTTTACTTTGTGCTGAATTTTGTAGCGGTTGTTTTCGCTAGCTACGTATCTTTTAAAGCGGTTGTATTCTTTGCATTGTACATCTTTGCGATTTGGTTTTATTCCCATCGCTTAAAGAAGCAACCAATGACTGGGAATATTGTTTCAGCAATACTAACCGTAATCCCATTTTTTGCCATCTTTATTTATTATAAAAATTTCGAGTTAGTTGTTTTTGCACATGCTATCTTCTTATTCTTATTGATATCTATGCGAGAATTAACAAAAGATCTTGAAAATATAAAAGGGGATTTAGCTCTAAATTATAGAACGGTTCCTGTTGTATATGGTGAGAAAACATCGAAACTAATGCTTACCATTGTTGCAGTCTTCACTATTGTCTCTGCCATTGCATTGATTTTGTTTTTCAAAATTGGGCATATGTATTATTTCTTTTATCTCAGTGTAATGTTGTTAGGAGTTTTTCTACTTATACTATGGAAATCGAATAAGAAAACGCACTATTTATTTCTTCATAATATCCTTAAATTTATTATTGTTGCTGGTGTGTTTTCTATTTTATTGATTGACATATCTATTGTTTTAAATCGTATCTAAAAATGAATACCACTTTAAAAATTGCCATGGCACAAATCGCACCAATTTGGTTAGATAAAAATGCCACTATGCAGAAAATCGAAAATTCTATAAAAGAAGCTGCAAAAGAGAATTGTGAACTTATAGTTTTTGGTGAAGCATTATTGCCAGGTTATCCGTTTTGGTTGGCGCTAACAGGAGGTGCTGAATGGGATAAAACAGTTAATAAGGAATTGCATGCACACTATGTGAGTAATTCAATATGTATAGAAAAAGGAGAATTAGATTCAGTTTGTCAATTAGCTAAGCAGCATAAAATGGCTATATACTTAGGTATTATGGAGCGACCAACTGATAGAGGAGGTCATAGTATTTATGCTTCTTTGGTGTATATTAATGAAGAGGGAGAAGTTAAGTCTGTTCATAGAAAATTACAACCAACTTATGATGAACGTTTAACTTGGGCTCCTGGAGATGGAAATGGTTTACAGGTACATCCTTTAAAAGCATTTACAGTTGGTGGCTTAAACTGTTGGGAAAATTGGATGCCATTACCAAGAACAGCATTATATGGTCAAGGTGAGAACTTACATATAGCAGTTTGGCCTGGAAGTGACCATAACACCAAAGACATAACTCGTTTTATTGCGAGAGAATCGAGGTCTTATGTGATATCTGTGTCGAGTTTGATGTCTAAAACGGATTTTCCTAAAAACACTCCACATTTAGATGCGATTTTAAAAAACGCACCAGATTCTTTAGCGAATGGAGGTAGTTGTATCGCAGGGCCAAATGGAGAATGGATTGTTGAACCGGTTTTGCATAAAGAAGGTTTAATTATTCAGTCTATAGATTTTAATCGTGTGTTAGAAGAACGTCAAAATTTTGACCCTGTTGGTCATTATTCAAGACCAGACGTGACTAAACTGATTGTGAATACAGAACGACAAACAACTGTAGAAATTAAATAGTTATTGTAAATTTATTTAGTCAATTTGAGTAGATTTTGTCTTTTTTTAAGGCAAAATTAGTATAGAGAATCAAGTTAAGAAATAAGAATTTGTTCTCGATAAAATTTTCTTTCGAAAATCACTCCAACTGACGTTAGTACATATTAACTATTGTTATACATTTGCAAAAATTTAAGACTATGAGCAAAAATCAAGATAGCAAGGGAAAAGGAAAAACTTCAGGAAGAGAAAATGCTAATCGCAAGACTAAGAGTTTTGCTAGAGGTAATGCTCCATTTAAAAAGAAATCAAAGCAAGCAAAGCCATCTAATCCAGATGAGATTCGTTTAAATAAATATATTGCCAATTCTGGTATGTGTTCGCGTCGTGAAGCAGATGAAAATATAGCGATTGGGTTAGTATCTGTAAATGGTAAAGTGGTAAACGAAATGGGTTATAAAGTAAAACGCACTGACGAAGTTCGTTTTGATGGGCAACGCATTACTCCAGAAGCTAAAGCCTACGTGTTATTGAATAAACCAAAAGGTTTTGCTACAACTACTTCAGAAGGTAAAGGTAGAACCGTTATGGATTTAGTCGCAAACGCAACTAATGCTAATATTAAACCTATTGGACGCTTGGGTAGAAATTCATTAGGCTTATTATTGTTTACTAATGATGACACAGTTGTGCAAAAATTCACTAATTCTAAAAATGGTGTTGCACGATTATTTCAAGTAGAATTGGATAAAAACTTGAAGTTTGAAGACCTTAAAAAGATTCAAGAAGGCTTTAAGGTTGAAGGAAAGCTGGTTAGCGTTGAAGAGATAAGCTATATTCAAGGTGAATCTAAAAACCAAGTAGGTATAAAAATTAAGAATACAGGAAACACTATTCTGCGAACTATTTTTGATGCATTTAATTATGATATCGTAAAGATTGATTGTGTTGCAATTGGTCATTTAACTAAAAAAGATATTCCAAGAGGTCATTGGAAGCACTTAACAGAGCAAGAGGTAAATACCTTAAAAATGCTTTAAAACAAGGTGTAAATAGCAATTTTTGAATTTTTAGCTTACCGTTCATCGAATAAACAACACGTTTAATCGGTGGTTTATTTATTTTTTCTATATTGGCCCTCCCAAATTGTATTAAATAAATAACCTACTTATGAAAAATGTAAGATTCATTTTTGTGCTTTTACTATTTGTAAATTGTACAACAGACTCAGCTGAGGTTGATGAAACTTCAGAAACAATCAATCTACAACCAGAAAGTCAAATATGTGTTGACGACTTACCTAAAGTTAGATTAAGCAACAACAGTGCTGAAGATTTTGATTTTATAGTTTATACTTCATCAGACTTTAGTATGTTACATACTCAAAATATAAGTTCTACAGATAATAGTGGATGGTTAGAATTGTCTCATAATGATGTTATTGTTTTAGCAACAAATAGTATCGTTTATGGTCAGAAAATTCAATTAAATCTCCAAGCTTGTGACAATGTAGAGCTAGAAATTGATGCGAATAATGTTTTAGTTGCATCTATAAATTAAGCTTTAGAATTTAAATTAGCTTTTTACTTTAATAGTATAGGTAGATATGAGATCATCTTTAATATACAGATGAACATCATAAAAACCTGTATTATTAAATTGATGCTCTAAAGTTAATTGCTTATCGTCAATAGATGTAGATGTGGCTTTGGTTTTGCGATTGGAAAATCCATTGTCTATTAAAAGGCGAATATCATCACTTGCAACTGTTTTTTTAAGCTCATATTGAAAGATCACTTTTTCGTGCTTCTCTATAGTGTGATGCAGCTGTTTTGGCTTATTATGAAGGGTTAAATTTTCATAAGCCTTGCCATAAATAATAGGAGATGCTAAAAAAGTTTTAAAGGAGGGAATATTTTTATCTATAAGCCACCATTGCCCTTCAATAGGAAAGTGATTTATTGCAAAAAGCTTTGGATTTGCTAAAAAGAAACCATCATTATACTGAAATGTAAATCTATTGCTTTCAGGATCAGGAATACCACTTGCCCAAGTTGGGTCACAGAGATACCATTTATTATCTAATTTTACAGCATTCCATGAATGATTTGGTAAATCTAAGTTTTCAATATCTGTAGTGCTTACTCTGCCATAACCTTGCACAATTTTACATTCTATATCGGCAAGTTTTGCCAATTCTTTTACTAAATACGCATAACCAGTACAGATGGTTCTTTTGTCTTTTAGAAGTTTTTTGAAAAGTATTTTTCTAAAGGTATCATTCCAAGTTTTAAGTTTTGTGCTATCATCTTTAAAACGCTCACGTTTATGCTTATTTCTTAAATATAGACTGTAGTCATTTGCAATATTGCCACAAACCCAACGGTAAATAGCTCTAAAGCGTTCAACGTCTGTATCTAGTTTAGCAGTAAGTTTATAAGATAACTCAGGTAAATTTGTTAAACCTTCACCTTTACAGACCAATGCCACATTATCTGCTTTTTCAAAATCTATATGATTAAAATCTGAGATTTGCGCATGCGATTGGTATACAATTATGAAGAGTAATATGAGTTTAAGAGATTTCAATAAAATGGTAATTATATCAAGTCAAGCACAGTTGAGACCTGTTAAAGACCTCTCGACTGTGCTCGAGGAGACAATTTAATGTGTTATAGTCACTGATTAATTCTTACGCTTAGACTTATATGGCTTTGCTGAATCTAAAGCACCTATCATTTCTACTAAATCTTCAGTTAGAACGAGTTTAATAAACGTAGTATCTTCCTTGATTTTTACTTCTTGATTTTCATAACCTAAATAACTAAAAACTAAAATATCTCCAGTTTTTAATTTTATGGGGAAGATAAATTTACCTTTCATATCTGTGTTTACACCAGTTCGAGTTCCTTTAAGAACAATATTGACACCTGGTAAAGGACCATCTTCTGTACTAACAAGACCACTAATTGTACGTTCCTTAGATGCAGTTTCAGTTGTAGATACTGAATTAGTTTGTCCATAGATTGGATTAAAAGCAAGTAATGCAAAAATCATAACACCAACAAAACTTAAAGTTTTAAAGGTGTGTTTTTGAGTTAATGTTAATTGTGTTTTCATAATATATGTGTTTTGTTTATATCAAAGCTATAGTCTTGGCTTACAAGTTAAAAATAGTTTTGAGTATAAACAATGATTGAACTAGTGAAATGGTATTTTCAATTAGGGAAAGTTTAAAACTTGGGAGATTAAATGATAAAAAAACCTCAGATCGATAATTTGACCTAAGGTTTTAATCGACGGCGTTTTAGTGATTTCTTGTTATCCTGCCTTTGCTGCCGCATATACAAGATTGTTACTCTGCTCTTTTTGTAGCTTAAAAGCAGTAATACAAAGAATAAAAGACTAGTCGTTTTTATAATGTTATTTTTTTATCGTTAATATTTTTATAAAGAATTAATCACTATATATTATTT
>NZ_JADGDZ010000043.1:17291-27831 GCF_016744625.1 Winogradskyella sp. | reverse complement strand
ACTTATTCGTCCAACCATCATAATCATTTAGTCTTCCGTTTTAAGAAACAGAACTTTCAACTGTACGCATAGACGTTGTACCAACAGCACAAACTCGTCTCTTGTTATTAATTCCTTTATTTATTTTATCTGCAGCTTGCTCTGTAATGACAATCTCTTCGCTATCCATTTTGTGCTTCGATAAATCTTCTACCTCAACTGGGTTAAACGTACCTAAACCAACATGCAATGTTACTTCAGCCATTTCAACACCTTTAATTTCTAAACGTTTTAATAAGTGTTTAGAAAAGTGCAAACCTGCAGTTGGTGCAGCAACAGCTCCTTCATTCTTAGCGAAAATCGTTTGGTAACGCTCTTCATCTTCTGGCTCAACCTCTCTCTTAATATATTTTGGAAGAGGTGTCTCACCTAGCTGTGTTAATTTTCTTCTAAAATCTGTATATGACCCATCGTAAAGAAAACGTAAGGTTCTACCTCTAGAGGTTGTATTATCAATAACTTCAGCAACTAATGTTTCATCCTCACCGAAATATAATTTGTTACCAATTCTTATTTTACGAGCAGGATCTACTAAAACATCCCAAAGACGTTGATCTTGGTTTAACTCACGTAGCAAAAATACTTCGATACGCGCACCTGTTTTTTCCTTATTACCATATAATCTAGCAGGAAATACTTTAGTGTTATTTAAAATCATCACGTCTCCTTCATCGAAATAATCGATAACATCTTTAAACATTTTATGCTCAATAGTTTGCTTCTCTCTATTAAGCACCATCAATCTAGATTCATCTCTGTGTTCTGCAGGATGTTCTGCTAATAATTCTTCTGGAAGGTCAAAACTAAAGTGTGATAATTTCATATATAATTTTTATTTTTTTAACAAGTTGCAAATATACAATCTCAACATAGGCCTTGTCAAGTAAATAGATGTTTATTTTAAACTGAAGCCAATTGCTTTAAAATCTTCCCAAAATTGCGGATAAGACTTACTCACTACATCTGCATTTTCTATTAAAATTGAAGTTTTTAATCCAAGTGGCGCAAATGCCATGGCCATACGATGGTCATGGTATGTAGCAATAGAAATTCCACTTTTAATTTTATTTGAAGATTCTAAACGCAAAGTATCTTCAGAAATAGTGACTTCTGCACCTAACTTTTCCAATTCAGTCTTAAGTGCAACTAATCTGTCTGTTTCTTTAATTTTTAGTGTGTGTAAACCTGTCATTTCACATACTTTACCTAAACCAAAAGCAGTAACAGTGATTGTCTGAGCAATATCTGGTGCATCACTTAAATGAAAATTTAAATCCTTTGTAAAAGCTTCATTCATCTTAACCAGTCTAATACTATTCTCATTGTAATGAGTTTCAACTCCAAAATTTTTATAGATCTCGTCTAATACAGAATCACCTTGTAAGCTTTCTTTTTTATATGAAGCTAAAGTAATTTCTTTGCCAATGCCACTTAATGCAATAACACTATAAAAATAGGATGCAGACGACCAGTCAGATTCAACTGTCAACGTTTGTTTCTTAAGTTTTGAATTTTTAGGTTTAATCACGATAGTATTTTTAATAAAACTAGTTTCTACACCAACTTCATTCAATAAACTCAAGGTCATTTTTATATAAGGTACAGAAGTAATTTTCCCTTCCAGATTCAACTCTAATCCATTCTTTAACCTAGAAGCTATGAGTAGTAATGCCGAAATATATTGACTACTTACATTGGCTTTTAGAGCAACTTTATTTTTAGTGAGTTCTTTGCCAATAATCTTTATTGGTGGAAAACCATCATTTTCGAGATAAGAAATTTCAGCACCTAGTGATCTTAAGGCATCGACTAATATTTTTATTGGACGCTCTTTCATACGAGAAGAACCAGTTAAAGTAACTTCTCTATCATTTTGAACAGAAAAATAAGCGGTCAGAAATCGCATTGCTGTACCAGCATGATGAATATCAACAATTGTATCATTTGATGATAATGCTTTTTGCATTAACACAGAATCATCTGAATTAGATAGGTTTTCTATTGAAATTTCAGGGTAAAGGGCTTGTAATAATAACAAGCGATTAGATTCACTTTTAGATCCAGTGATTTGAATCTCTTGTTGACTAAGAAGCTTTGATTTTAGGATACTAACGTCCATAAGGAAACTCTAAATAAAATGAAGCTACAAATCTACTTTAATTTATCATTATTATGATGTCTATCGTGATCGCGTTTTGTTTTTTTATTCATTTTTTTATCAAAAGCAACCTGTAAATCTATACCTGTTTGGTTTGCCAGGCATAAAACAACAAACATAACATCCGATAACTCTTCACCTAAATCCTTGTCTTTATCACTTTCTTTTTCGCTTTGTTCACCATAGCGTCTTGCAATAATACGTGCCACTTCACCTACTTCTTCTGTAAGTTGTGCCATATTGGTAAGCTCATTAAAGTAGCGCACTCCATGCTCTTTAATCCAATCATCAACTTCCTTTTGTGCGTTTTTAATATTCATAATTAAGCTTTTGTTAATACGATTTGTTCTGCTTGTTTTTCTACAAGTGAACTAAAAAAACTTTTAAACACTTTATAATCTAAAGACCCAATGATTGGGTTGTTTATATCTAAATTAACTTTTAATTGCAAATATCGTCCATTCTCTCTTAATATATACTGAAACTTAGCATCACCATCCTTAAATTCCATAATTTCATTTTCAGGTAGTGATTCGACGTTATAACCTTCTGGTAACATTATATTAATAAGATATTTATCTTCATAAGGCATTATAAAATCAATAGGATATTGACGTTCTTCCAGTTTAAATGGATTTTCTTTTAATGCAAGAAACAACAATGGTGAGAAATAAAGTTTATCTCCAACTTCATCAACTCCATCAGACAATTCATACTCATAAGATACTTTTACAGGCTCTGTAATATCTTTCTTATTTTCAAAATTCAGTTCAGCAATTTCTAAATCACCTTTATCAGATTCCAAAGCTTTAATATGATCTTCTTCTGTGGTTAATGCATACTTATTTCTATACCTTAATGCTGAATATGAGTTAAGGCTTTTTGAAACTTTACCAGAAACGGAGAAGTCATCATTTATTTTAACATTTAACCTAGTCGATTCCAAGGATTTTGCCTGTGACATTATATTTATCCATTGAGAGTTACCATCTTCTGTAATCACTCTTCCTCTCCAATTGAGAACGCGTTCTGGTAGCACATTATTTGTACTAAATGGTTCAGTAGCATCAATTAACATATAGCTCTCCCCTTTTTTAACCATACAAATAACATAGTTAAACCCTTCTCGAGTTGGAAAAAGTGGAATTCCATTATTTCTGGTACTTATTAAAACCGGATAAGCTTTAATACCTTGAGAACGCAACATTGATGTTACCAATAAATTGATATCTGCTACATTACCAACACCTTCTTTGTATGCAGATCTAATTCCTTTTTGTGTGTATTTACTATAATTACCATTCCATTTCACTTTAGATTTTACTAAATTCTCAACTAAAAACGCTTTTTGAAAATCATCTGTTACACTAGATAATAATGTATTTATATCATCCTTATAAAAATTTGACCGACTTAATTGGCCTCCAAAATTATCACTTTTATAAATGGTCTTTGTGACCTCTTCCCAAGATGAAGAAAATGATTTCTCCACAACCTTATAGGTATTTAAAATGGCGCTGAGCTCTAAAGCCATTTTACTTCTATAGTTGTTTATGTTACCTGCATAGGCTTCAGCTCTTAAAGCTGGCACATCAGTTTCTTCTGCACTAATTATATTTACTATGTACTTAAACGGAACCGTTAAGTTCTTAGCAGATTCTTTTATTTTTGGATAATAAGATGCCTTTAAATTCATCTGCTTTTTATACACATAATATTCTGGTGTTGCTATTTTAACATCTAGTTTGTTAATCGGAATCCGATATTGAAAAATGATATCATCAATACCTAATGATCCCGTTGTAATTTTATACTTATACTCAATTACTGAACCTTCTTTAATATTAGGCATAGTAAAAGAGTTTATTTTTGTGTATTCGTTATAATCCTCGTTAAATTTGCCCTCACTGCTTAATTTGTCTTTTATAATTTTACCGTCTACATAGTTAAATGTCACTCCTTTAAGTCCACTCATATTTTCTTCAAATCGCGAACTTCCTTGATATAGATATTCTTTCTTTGTTGCCCAATCAAATCCATCTTTATTATATACTTTAATTCGTTCATGAATTTCTCGTTGCTGCATAAAACCATCCGATTCCGTGAAATAAAAACTTATGGACTCATGCCTATAGAGTACGGCTGCAGAAGCTGAAGAATCTATAGGATGAAATTTTTCTTGCAACTCTTCTTTAGATACTTTTCCGAATTTAAAATTTTGACTAATAACTTGATTAAGACTTACAACAGTTATTATAATAAAAAATAGATGTTTCATGCGTTTGAAATATTGGTTTTAATAGCTAATATAAATTGATCTGATTTTTAAAAAGACAGGCTTAAACTTTTATAAGAACAATTTTAGTTTTGTCGTTCTTCACAATTTTTTTTCTAAAATCTCTAAAAGCTTTATAATCTTCTTTTTGGTAATTTCCTTTATTTAGAATATAAGTTCTAGTGTATTTAATTTTGTTATCTTCTAAAGTCTCTAATTTAAATTTATAAGTTCCGAATTTGGTATTGAGTTCTTTACCCTCAGTCATGGCTTCTATCTTAAACCCTTCTGGAATTTGAATCATAAACTCATCGGCATCTTTAAAAGAACGATCTATTTTAAATCCTAATTTTCGCTCAGGATATCGCGGAGGAATTTGAGTTACTTTATTAAACATATTAGGTTGAAGAATAAACCTATTACCACTTTTAGAAGCGTAATTAGTTGAAGATAACTTTATGCTTTCATTGTAAACTACTTGTTCTTTATCATTAACAATGGTAATATCATCAATAGTAATGTCATTGATATTATCCCAGTATTCTTTATAATGTAGTTGTTGATCTCTATCTGTTTCATTTTCTATACCTTGATGAAGATTATACTGATATCCTGTAGTTATAATATTAACATCTGCTATAAAACTGCCTGTAATATCTAATGCGATCTCAGCTGTTGTTTTTTGAACACTATCATCAGCTTCGTACACTTTTGTATGCACAATTTCTCCACCTTCTGGTTTCACAACTAACACATCTCTATCGTCTGTAAAACCAGCTGTAAATCCGAAAGGATTGGTTTGACTTGTACATTCTAGCCATATATAATCATTATTATTAGGTATTGCTAAGATTACATGATTAGTTTGTCCCTGAAAAGACACAAAATCTTTATCAACATCTTGGAGTTTACTTGATGCGAATAATCTTGTATAATAGGACTCTACACCAACATGTGCTAGTAACGCTTTGGTATAATTTGAAAGCCCTTTGCAATCTCCATATTTTACTTCATCTACTGTTAAAGCATCAATAGGTTGCATTCCACCAATACCTTCCTGAACGCTTATATATCTAGTATTCTGTTGTACATAATTATAAATTAACTGTGCTTTCTCTATAGGGTTTTTAACACCTTTAACTAGATTTACGGCTAACTCTTTTGTTTGTTCAGACAGTACTAATTTGTCTTTTAACATTTTCTCATACATCCACTTTCCCTGATTTTTCCAATCTCCATTTCTTCCTTCCACACCATTAATCATAAACTTATCTAAAGCGTAACTCAATCTTGGCGCTATTAATGATAACTTTGGACTATAGGCCTCGTATTCTATAGAAGCTAATTTCTCAGCTTTAAAGTGATATTTTGACACTTTTTCTATATTTAAATCATCAAAATTTTGCTCTTTAAATCTTAACTCTTCACCTAAATTGTTTTCAATTTTTAGTTCTGAAAATTGAACTGATAAATAATACCCATCTATTGGCATCCAATGAGGTAAATATGACGTACTCTCATGATGAACCTCAGATTTAAATTCAATAGTAAATGGAAAGTTTAAAGGTGTGTAATCATAATACAATACTCTATTATCTGAATATAACGTACCACCATTTACTGCACTTGCATCAGTGAAATCTTTTTTTCTGATTTTTTTAATTTCTTCACCTGTACTATCAAAAACTTTAATTTCAATATTTTTTATTTTTGTATCCTCACTATAGTGTTCATAAGCCTTTGCATGCCTGACCCCCTCTTTATTATAAACAGTGACAATACGTTTTCTTCTAATTACCATATCATCATAATCATTAATTATAATCTGTCTGGTTACGTACCTAACAACAGCATTGGCTTTAGTTTTGAGTTCTTCTGGCACAAATAAAGAACTATAAACATCTTCTGTTTGCGAAAAGCTATAAAATGATAGGAATACTAAAAAAATGGATAGCGTAGACTTTATGTTAGGCATGAAGTTGATTTAATTGAGTTTGGTCACACAATATAGAAAGTTAATCAATTCCTTCAAATGCTTTTTATCATATATTTCTTACGCTTTTCAATTATTCGATAATCTGCTTATTTATTAGGCTTTTGATATTAATTATCTAATTTTCTTATTATAAACGCAATGCCTAAAATTATAAAACAAGGAATACCAATATATTTAAGCTCACTTAGAATAACATTAACTCCCCATTCTGAAAAGAATTTTTCTACACCAATAGGTGAAACTTTAATTCCTCTAAATGAAAAGAAATATCTTGAACTTTCAAAAGGAATGAAAAAACCAACTCCTTTTCCGCCAGATGTCATTGCGTCCAAAATTCCGTGTGATACTATTGATAAAAACAGAACAGTTACAAATATGAACTTTCTGCTCTTTCCAAATAAAAATGACAATAACATACTCCAAAGTATTGCAAACAGTATGGAATGTGTAAATCCGCGATGACCAAAAGGATGAGAATAAGGGATTCCAAAATTGAAGGCTAAAACATCTAAATCTGGTATTATAGCTGATCCAATAGCTAAAAACAAAAGTAACCTACTAGATTTAGAATCTATAAGTTTCGATGTTGTATAAGCCACTAAGCCATGACCAAAAATTGATGCCATTAGTCTTTTTGCTTAGAATCAATGATTATAGTTACTGGTCCATCATTAACCAAATGTACTTTCATATCTGCACCAAACTCACCTGTTTGAACTTGCTTACCTAAATATGTTTGCAATGTATTTACAAATGTCTCGTACAGCGGAATTGCAATATCTGGTTTTGCAGCCTTTATATAACTTGGTCGATTCCCTTTTTTAGTACTCGCTTGAAGTGTGAACTGGCTAACCACAATCACATTTCCATCTGTATCTAATAATGAAGTATTCATAACCTTATTTTCATCTGGAAAAATGCGAAGGTTAATTATCTTTTTACATAACCAATCAATATCTTCTTGGCCGTCTTCATTAATAATACCTAATAGCACTAGAAGCCCTGTTTTAATAGATGCAACTTTTGCATTATTAATAACAACAGATGCTTCAGAAACCCTTTGTATCACAACTTTCATTCGTTATCCCAATTATCGGTTCTGTAATGTTCATTTTCACCTTCTAAAATCTGAATATAGCTTCTATATCTCGAATAAGAGACTTCATCGTTTTCAAGTGCATTTTTCACCGCACATTTAGGTTCTTTTAGATGCAGACAATTATTGAATTTGCAATCTTGTTTTAGTGCAAAAAACTCAGGAAAGTAATCACCTACTTCTTCCTTTTCCATATCCACAACTCCAAAACCTTTAATTCCTGGAGTATCAATTATTTTAGCATCGAAACTTAAATCGAACATCTCTGCAAAAGTCGTTGTATGCTGGCCTTGCATATGTTGCTGAGAAATAGCTTTTGTTTTTAAGTCGAGACTAGGTTCTATTGCATTTACCAAAGTAGATTTACCTACTCCAGAATGACCTGCAAACATGCTTACTTTATCTAACATTAATGCTTTTACTTTATCTACATTTTTTCCTGTAGTTGCAGAAATATCGATACATTCATATCCTATTTGTCTATAAACACTCGCTAAGTATTTTACTTCTAGTAAGGTTTCTTCATCATAGGTATCTATTTTATTAAACAACAGAATTGTTTTTATAGAATAAGCTTCAGCAGTCACTAAAAAACGATCAATAAAACTTGTAAATGTTGGCGGATTATCTATAGTGACTAATAAAAATACTTGATCAATATTAGACGCAATAATATGGGTTTGCTTAGATAGGTTTACTGATTTACGAACGATATAGTTTTTTCGTTCTTCAATGCGGTTAATGACTCCGGTTTCTGTATTATTTTTTGCCTCTAATTCAAATTCTACTATATCACCAACAGAAATAGGGTTAGTACTTTTTATGCCTTGCAATCTAAAACGCCCTTTAATACGGCATTCATAAAATTTACCATTTAAGGTTTTTACAGTGTACCAACTGCCTGTAGATTTATATACTGTTCCTGTCATTTACATTTCTTACCAACAACAAAGTAACAACATTAAACTAAAAAATCATTATTTTAGATACTTAATACTTAAAACACATATCATGAAAAAAAACATTTTATTTATTGGATTACTCGTGGTAGGATTTATTTCATTTTCATTTCTTAGCAAAGAAAAATTAAATGAAGAAAAATCAATCGCTCAAATTGAGTACAAAGTTGTTACTGTTGTAGAATCTATTGTCCCTAATGGGTTAGGACGATCTAGAATGATTTCTGCAAACGAAGTAAAAGATTACAAAGAATTTACAACGGTTAGATCTGGTGAGAAAGGCAAGGACGAAAAAAATAAATCTAAAAGAGGTGAAATTAGAATTAAAGATTATGAAGAAACTAAACTCTTAAACTTCTATAACCTAGGAGGTATTCATTTTCAAAATATAGCTGCAAATGATGCTATAATGACATCAAAGGTTAATACGATGATAGCCGAAGGTTGGGAATTAGCATTTATTAATACTGGTGTAGAAAGTTCTGGAGGCAAAGGTGATGGCCAAGGTATTTTTATAACTCGATATACTTTTAAGAGAAATCTGTAATAAAAAAAGGCTCGCATATAGCGAGCCTTTTTTTAATCTTTATTGACTAATGGTCATTCGACCTAATTTGTCTTTACTTTTTCTAGACGAATAGATGATATATTCAGATGGAGACGTTCTGTAAAATACTCTTGGACGTAAAACCAATTGATATTTTTCAGCGTTCTCCTGATCTAGTCTTGTAAAGTTACCTTCACTATCAAATGTCATTGCAGCTGGCACAGCTTTGTTATAGTTACCTAACCATTTAATTTTTTCGATATCAGTAACACCATAATTTTTAGTATTATCATTAAAAATAACTGTTAACTTATCATTATGATAAATTGGCATTGCACTAAGATATTCTGGTCCTTTTCCCATAACTGTTAATGGCACCATAATACCTGCACTTACCGAAAAATTACCTTGATTAGAAAAGCCAAATATCCCAAGAGATAGTGTTGTATAAGAAGCCTTTTGTTTTTTAGGAATAACATTAGACCAAGCTACTGTTCCATCTGGATTTAAAGATGTAACTATTATCTCATTATTAATAAATGTGATTGGTGTAAATGCTAATGGACCTATTCCAGCCGCTCTTCCTTGGATTACTAATTGATATTCTGATAGTAAAATTAAACCTCCATCATTCTTTTCAATTAAACTATGTGTTACATAAAGTGGCTTTACATCTTTACCTTTTTTAGCACGACGCTCACCTATTAATTTCACTTTAGTTTCATAATCAAATTCATTAAAATTAAGACGATCAACAGTATTTGTAGCAACAGTTACAGCAGCAGCATAAATCCCTTTAAGCTCTTTATTTGCTTTTCCATTTTTTCTAACACTAGAATAAAAACCAACTAAATGTAGTTGACCTTCTTTATTTGCCAACATCTCACAATTAATAATCTCTTTATCTTTAAATTTTATGTCAATAATCTCTTTAGCATATCCATTAGAGCTTTTAAAAGCGTGTACCTGAAATTTTTCGTTATTAGTTTTAGTCTTTCTATCTCTAAAACTTTCATTAATAACTAAAAACACATCATCATTAACACTCACATCATAATCTGATATTGTAAATTCTAGTCCTTTTCTGTCCTCAAAAGGCACTTTCTCAATGTGAGACATTGTTGAATCTAAATTCTCATCTAATAATTTAACTTCGTACTGAATCACTTCTTCTTTATCAAAAAGTGCCGCATGCATAATTAACAAACGATCTCTAGTTGGCGAATCCTTAAAATAAAATGCACCTTGCTCTCTTTTCTTAGTTACCTTAGTTGTAAACAGTTTTACTTGCTCATTAGCAAGCTTACCACTAGGTAAAACTTCAATACCGAATAAATTAGCTTCTTTTTGTTTCTTATCATAAACACTACCAAAAACATATATCTTACTTCCTATTAAGGCAATTTCTTCAAAATCTATAGACTTATTTTTAAAGCTAGACAAATCAATTTCATTTGTAGAGATTAATGA
>NZ_JADGDZ010000043.1:0-17281 GCF_016744625.1 Winogradskyella sp. | reverse complement strand
GATTTAAATATTTTAATAAAGTAATTTTTCTTCTTATTAGCCAAAGCAATAATCTGTCCATTTACTTCGCCAGCAATTCTTACTATTTTCTCTGAATCTTCTTCAATTTCTGCACCATGAGTTATTGTAAAATCTCCAACTTGTATTTGAGAGAATACTAACGTAGCAAATAGCAATGCAATGGTAAACGTTAAGTAATTTTTGTTCATTTTAATTTATTTATTGTTGAGTTTGCAATTATAAGAATTTTAACACAAAAAAATAATTAAATTCGACCTGAAGCGTTAATATCTATGTGTTTAAAACAAAAAAGACTCGCAGTTTGCGAGCCTTTTTTTTAATCACTAATTCTAATGATTAATAATCTTTTCTTGATGGTTAATAGATTCTTGGTGAATCGCTTTAAACATACGTAATATAAACTCTTCGCTTAGGCCTCTTTCGTCTCCTTCTAATACCATTTTACCTAATATTTCGTTCCAACGCTTGTTTTGTAAGACTTGAACGTTCTTTTGCTTTTTAAGTTTACCAATACCATCAGCAACTTTCATACGTTTTCCTAGCAAATCAATAACTTGGTTATCTACAACATCAATCTGAGCTCTTAAATTATTAAGTTCTGCATTGTATGCAGCTTCAGGATCTGTTTCTTTTCTAATTCTAAGATCTTCCATAATTCTAACTAATGCGCTTGGTGTAACTTGCTGCGCAGCATCACTCCATGCATTATCAGGATCGAAATGTGTTTCTATCATTAAGCCATCGAAATTAAGATCTAAAGCCGTTTGTGATACATCGAGAATCATATCTCTTTTTCCTGTAATATGCGATGGATCATTAATTAAAGGCAAATCAGGAAACTTATTCTGAAATTCGATAGCTAATTGCCATTCAGGAATATTTCTATATTTAGACTTTTCGTATGTTGAAAATCCTCTATGTATAGCTCCTAGATTTTTAATTCCGGCAGTATGTAATCTTTCTATTCCACCTAACCAAAGAGCTAAATCTGGATTTACTGGATTTTTAACTAATACAATTTTATCAGTTCCTTCTAAAGCATCAGCAATTTCTTGCATTATAAAAGGACTTACCGTAGAACGTGCACCAATCCATAATAAATCAATATCGTGTTCTAACGCTAATTCTACATGGTTTCTATTAGCAACTTCCGTTGCTGTTTTTAGACCAGTTTCTTCCTTAACTTTTTGCAACCATTTTAAGCCTAGTGCACCAACACCTTCAAAATTTCCTGGGCGTGTTCTAGGTTTCCAAATACCTGCTCTATAGTAATTAACATCTGTATCTTTTAACTCGTGAGCTATTTTTAATACTTGTTCTTCGGTTTCTGCACTACATGGTCCTGCTATTACTAGAGGATGATTTAGCTTCATATCATCCAACCATGTTCTCATTTCTTTTTTATTCTCCATTTTGCTTATTAATCTTAATTTCCTATTGTATTCCGTTTAATATATCTTTTATATGATTTGTTGTTTCCATTTCCTTATAAACTGCTTCAAAATCTCCATCTTCCATCAGCTTTTTAAAATGCTTAAGGTTATTGATGTATTCGTCTAAAGTTTCAATTACATTAGTTTTGTTTTGTTCAAAAATTGGTGTCCACATCGCTGGTGAACTTTTTGCCAAACGCACTGTACTTTCAAATCCACTGCCAGCCATATCAAAAATATCGCGTTCGTTTTTTTCTTTATCAATAACAGTCTTTCCTAACATAAAGGAACTAATGTGAGATAAATGTGAGACGTATGCAATATGCTTATCGTGCGCTTTAGGATTCATATAACGAATACGCATTCCTAATTCTGAAAACAATCTCAATGCCTTTTCTTGAAGTTTGAATGCTGTTTCTTCAACTTCACAAATAATATTTGTCTTGCTTTTATATAAACCATGTATCGCAGCACTTGGTCCAGAATATTCTGTACCTGCAATTGGATGGACTGCTAAATAATTTCTACGTTTCGGATGGTCTTTAACTTTTAAGCAAATTTCTTCTTTGGTTGAACCAGCATCAAATACTATTGTATTGTCTGAAACATGATTAAGTACTTCTGGCAATACATTTAAAGCTGCATCAACAGGAATTGCGACGATGACTAAATCAGCCTTTTGTAAATCTTCAAGCTTTGCCTTTTCATCAATAACACCTATTTCAATGGCTTCATCTAAATGTGATTCATTTTTATCGATACCTAAAATTGTGCTACTTGGATCTAACTTTTTTATATCCAAAGCAAAGCTTCCTCCTATTAACCCAACTCCTATGACAAAAACATTTTTCATTAATCTATACTCTTGCTATTGCTTCTTTAATAACGTCTTCTGGTGCACATAATGAAAAACGCACATAGCCTTCTCCATTACTTCCAAAAACAGTTCCTGGTGTTATAAAAATTGAATGTTCTTTTAAAACCAAATCTGTAAATTCCTCCGATTTTAAATGTGGTGGCAATTTTGCCCAAATAAACATTCCGGTTGCATCTTTGTCATAAGTACAATTAAGTTCTTCTGCCAATTTCCAAATCAATTCTCTTCTTTGTTGGTAAACGCTGTTTAAACTTACAAACCACATGTTTGAACATTTCAATGCTTCAATAGCTCCTTTCTGTATGCCATAAAACATACCAGAATCCATATTGCTTTTTACTCTTAAAACCGCATTAATATGGTCGTAACTACCAACTAACATTCCAACACGCCAACCAGCCATATTAAAGGTTTTACTTAAAGAATTCAACTCTAAACATACATCTTTAGCATTGTTATAACGCATGATGCTTTTTGGTTTATCATTTAAGACAAAACTATAAGGGTTATCATTTACAATAAGAATATTGTGACGCTTCCCGAATGCAATAACCTCGTCATAAAACTTATTTGTGGCATTGGCTCCTGTTGGCATATGTGGATAATTAATCCACATTATTTTTACTTTACTTAAGTCTAAACGCTCTAAAGCAATAAAATCTGGTTGCCAGTCTGTTGCTTCTTTTAAATCGTATAATACAGGCTTTGCTTCTAAAAGTTTGGTTACAGCTTCATAAGTTGGATAACCAGGGTTTGGCACTAAAACTTCATCTCCTGGGTTTAAAAATGCCATTGAAATATGCATGATTCCTTCCTTGCTTCCTAATAAGGGTAATACTTCTGTTTGTGCACTTAGATTAACTTTATAACGCTTATTATAAAAATTCGCAATTTCTTCTCTAAGCTCTGGTAAGCCTTGATAACCTTGGTATTTATTTGCTCCTTCATCATCTAAACTATCCCTTAACAACATCGTTGCTTTAAAAGGAGGTTCTAAATCTGGACTTCCAATTCCTAAATTAATAATGGGTTTTCCTTGAGATTTTAAAAACGCAACTTCTCTCAACTTTTTAGAAAAGTAGTATTCTTCAACATTCTTTAAACGGTTAGCAACTTCAATCATAATCTCGCATTTTTATATTCGCCCAACACTTTAAAGTTCTCTGCCATTAACTGCATAATTGATGACGCTTTTTCGTAGTCTTTATAATCATCAAAAGTGACATCAACAAAAAAAGCATACTTCCAAGGAGTCTCTATTTTTGGCAAAGATTGTATTTTGGTTAGGTTTAGTTTACAATCACTCATTACATTGAGGATTGTAGCTAAGCTACCTCGTTTATGATCTAATTCAAATTTTATAGAGGTCTTATTCAGTCCTTTTCGTTCAATTTCATGATTTTCACGCTTAACAATAACAAAGCGTGTTTCGTTATGCTTTATAGTTTGAATACTTTCAGCTAACACATTAAGTTTATATAATTCAGCTGCATTTTTACTCGCTATTGCTGCAATCCCTTTTATGTTTTGTTCTGAAATTTGTTTGGCAACATCTGCAGTATCCTTTGCCTCCACTAACTTTATATATGGATAATCCTTTAGAAACACTTTACATTGTAATAATGCCATAGGATGCGAATGCACTTCTTTAATTTCAGCAATAGATTGTCCATCTAATGCCAATAAATTATGCTGAATATCTAAATAATACTCACCAACAATACTCAAATTATGGTTGTCAATAAGTGCATAATTAGGTATAATTGAACCTGCAATAGAATTCTCTAAAGCCATTACAATATTATCTGTATCTCCTTGTAATAGACTATCTACAGCACTATCAAAAGACATACACTCAACAACTTCTGTATTAGTATTAAAATACTGCTGTGCGACTTCGTGATGAAACGATCCTTTAATTCCTTGTATGGCTATTGGTTTATTCAAAACTTTATTACTCTATTTAAAATAGTTATCAGTATCAGTTTATTATTACTTCAGTTTTAAACTTCTAAAAAAAAGATTAAAATGAAAAAGTCCCGATTAAAAATCGAGACTTTATAATTTATATTTTAATTAAAACATACTAAGTCTCGTTCTTTTAGCTAAAAAAGAAATAAAACCAGTTATAATATGTTTTAGATATGTTCATTGTTGTAATTATGTGGCTAATGTAATTAATATTTTTACAATTCAAAATTGTTAACATAGCTTTTTGAACTTATCATTAAAGTTTTAAAGAATTAGCAATAAACACTATACAATATTCTGAATTACCTATTTTTGGATAAACTTTTTCTCTTATGTCAATTGAAGTTCAAAACATTACAAAGCTATATAAAGATCAAAAAGCACTTAATGATGTTTCTTTTAAAGTAAATGATGCAGAGATTGTTGGTTTTTTAGGTCCAAATGGAGCTGGTAAATCTACAATGATGAAAATCTTAACCACTTATATTGAAGCTTCTGAAGGCTCAGCCAATGTCAATGGTTTTGATGTAAATGCAGATAAAAAAAAGGTACAAAGTAGCGTAGGATATTTACCTGAACACAATCCGCTTTATACTGAACTTTATGTAAAAGAATATTTAAATTTTAATGCCAATGTCTATGGCACTTCTAAATCTAGAATTGAAGAAGTTATTGAACTTACAGGCTTAACACCTGAAGCTCATAAAAAAATCAGTCAACTTTCTAAGGGTTACAGACAACGTGTAGGTTTGGCTAATGCTTTATTGCACAATCCTGACGTGTTAATTTTAGATGAGCCAACTACAGGTTTAGACCCAAACCAATTGGTAGAAATTAGAAACCTTATTAAAACCATTGGTAAGGAGAAAACGGTATTTCTATCTACACACATTATGCAAGAAGTTGAGGCGATGTGCGATCGTGTGATTATTATTAACAAAGGTGAAGTTGTTGCAGATAAGTATTTAAAAGATTTGAGAGAAGGACAAGAACAAATCGTTATTGTAGAATTTGACTATCGTGTCGAAGATGCCTTCTTACGCAAATTGCCTAATGTAGGTTCTGTAAAAAACACACATGGCTTTGTTTACGAAATCACATTCTTAACCTTAGATGATATGCGATCTCATGTGTTTGATTTTGCACATGATAATGAATTAAAAATTCTACAACTCAATCAGAAGAATGCGAGTTTAGAGAGTTTGTTTAGGGATTTAACTAATTAAAAATCAACTGACCTGTATAAATACGCTCTACATCTACAACTGGAGGTTCGTTAACCGAAATTAAATTCCCTGTTCCTCTTAATTCGCCAGTAAGGGATTGAATTGGGTTAACAACCATATCATTACTACTACGATGATACACCTCAATATTCTGGGCTAAAAGATTTTCGCCTTCAAAACGACCAGAACCAGAATAGAAACCTATAAACAAATTAGTTACTGTACCATCTAAATAAAAGAAGGAAATATTATTAGAAGCAATATTCAAATTTTCTGAAGCAACTGTTAATCTAAAATCGCCAACTGTAAACTCGCTTTCATTAGTAAAATCTTCAGAAAAAAGCGCCAACGAATTATAATTTAACACACCATCCGAAGAGATTTCGTACTGAGATGATGTTCTAATTTCGGTAAGGTTTGGAGCTTCAACATAAACTTTAGTGATTCCATAATCTCTCACATAGTTACAGGTATTATTATCAGTAAGTACTAATTGATTATCAATAACTACAACTTTTACATCGTTAATTAAATTTTCACCTGTTTCAACAGTGACTTTATACTCAGATGTCTCCTTTATAATGAGTTCAACATCTCTATTAACAAGAATACGTTCGAAACTAGTTACATCTATTACCTCTTGGATAATATTTCCAGATGTCTGAAAACAATCATTGGCATCTTCGCTGTTACATGCAAAGATTAAAAATGCTACTATTAAAAATGCTACTTTTTTCATAACCTAACTCCTATTCCAAATTCTACAGCCTCTGCTTTTGCACCATGTGATTTTAATGTCATTGCCCCGAAAAACTTCTTTCCAAAATAACGTTTTAACCCTATTCTTATATAGGTTCTTCCTTCAAAATCAAACGGATAATATATATAGTAACCGAATTGAGTTTCTATAGACGTTTTATTGATAAATAATTCATAACCTGCAAATAATCCGACACGTTTATAGTCTTCATCACCGCTCACATTTTCTTCAGGAAAAGAAACTGATTTATAATAAATAAGTTCTTTTAAAAAGTTTGAAAAGAATACATCTGCGCCAAATTGGATGGCACTTGTATGGCTCAATCGTTTATCTGCATAAGCCGATAGAACATAAAATGGAAACTGACCACTACCAATAATATCACTTTGGTTAATACCAGTTCTAAAAGCTAAGTTATATTTTATAGGTTCAGTAAGTTTTTTATCGCTCGAACTATTGATATATTCTGGATTCTCATCTTTAAGATTATAGGTCAATCCTACATTTAAAGCCAATGTATTAATACTTGTATTTGGTGCTTTTACATTGGCATTAGAATAATGAATTAAAGACAAACCTGCTTGCAATCCAAAACGATTAAAAATACGCTCCTTTTTGTAATTTAACATTACATAAGTTGAACTTAAAACATGTGTTCCAAAAGCCACATTTTTAGGGTTTTTTATTTTGTCATAGGGATTTGTAGTGTAAGCTACCCCTTGACCAATACGAAGCATAATATTTCGCTTAAAAAAATAGAGGTTGTAATGCGCATAAAGCCCAAAATTATGCCCAAGTCTTTCATTTTTTAAATCTTGATAAACAAAAGATGCTCCATAATCTGGGTAATTAAAACGTTGCTCCCAAGCTTCGTTGCCAAATGTCTTTTTATTCCAACTAAAAATGAATCCCTCAGGACGACCAGCAATTAAATGAAGAATATCATTATTATGAAGTGCTTTATTACCTGAAAAATAATTCAGATCAAAATAAGAATTGGATGCTTCTTTTTCTTGTGAAAAAGACAACGATCCAATTAAGATAACTAAACTAGTAAGCCAGTACTTCATTTATAAATAGTTGCTGGCAAAAATATAATAATTACTGTAAACCTACACTTCTGGAGCCAATTCTATTTTCAACTCATCTAAAGTCTCAGAAACTGGGATTTGACAACTCAATCTACTATTATTTTTTACATTAAAGGATTCGGATAACATGGCATCTTCCTCATCTTCCATATCCTTAAGCGAATGCTCTGAATTGATGTAACATTGACAAGATGCGCACATCGCCAAACCTCCACAGACTCCAATTGTACCTTCTGGTGCTAACTCATAAGAACGTACAACCTCCATTAAATTCATTGCTATGTCTGTTGGTGCCAAAACGGTGTGTTTTTCGCCTTCTCTATCTGTGATATGTATGGTAATATCTTGCATTATACTATTGCTTTTACAACGGCTTTTGGTGATTCTTTACGAGTACCATCAAAACCATTTATCCCACTTACTGTGGTATATTTTAAAACAAACTTCTTGCCAGGATTTAATAACTTATAAGCCGATTGACACATTAACGTCGCTTCATGAAAACCACAAAGAATCAGTTTCAACTTTCCTTCGTATGTATTTACATCTCCAATGGCATAAATACCTGGAATATTAGTTTGATAATCTAGCGTATCTACTTTAATTGCATTCCTTTCTATCTCAAGTCCCCAACTTCCTATTGGACCCAATTTTGGAGACAAACCAAAAAGTGGAATAAAAGCATCTGCTTCTAAAACTTGTGTTTCAACATCTTTAGTAACTGCTACTCCTTCAATCTGATTTTCACCATGCAAAGCTGTAATTTCAGCTGGTGTTATTAAATTGATTTTGTTGATTAACTTCAATTCTTGCACGCGTTCTACAGAATCCAAAGCACCTCTAAATTCATTTCGTCTATGCACTAAAGTGACTTCTGAAGCTACATCAGCAAGAAAGATACTCCAATCTAATGCTGAATCTCCTCCTCCTGCAATCACTACTTTTTTATTGCGATACACTTCTGGATCTTTAATAAAATAAGCGACTCCTTTATCTTCATAACCTTCAATGCCTTCTAACTTTGGCTTTCTTGGCTCAAAACTCCCTAAACCACCTGCTATAGCAATAATTGGTGCGTGATGTTGCGTCCCTTTATTTGTTGTAACTATAAAACTTCCATCGTCTTGTTTTTCTATAGTTTCTGCACGTTCTCCTAAAGTAAAACCTGGTTGAAATTGTTTTCCTTGTTCCAATAAATTTGATGTTAAATCACCTGCTAAAATTTCTGGAAATCCAGGAATATCATAAATCGGTTTTTTAGGATACAATTCGGAACACTGACCACCAGGTTGAGGCAGAGCATCAATTAAATGGCACTTTAATTTCAGCAATCCTGCTTCAAACACAGTAAATAACCCTGTTGGTCCTGCTCCTATAATTAGTATATCTGTTTTAATCATTCTTCTAAATTTTTTCCACTAATCCTTTAGTGAATTCGTTTAATTTTTTGACTTTTTGTTCAAAGTCATCTTTAATTGTTTTTCTATATACATTGAGATTATTTACCAAATCATCAATATTTTCTGGTATCACATCTTCAAAAAATTGTCGTAAACGTTTCGCTGTTGTTGGTGATTTTCCGTTAGTTGAAATTGCCACTTTAACATTGCCTTTAGTAACGATGCCTCCCATATAAAAATCACAATATGGTGGGTTATCAGCCACATTTATCAATTTACTCTGTGCTCTGCAATCCTCATATATTTTGATATTCACCTCAGGATTATCCGTTGTTGCGATGACAATATGATTATCCTTTAGATAACCATTCTTGTAAACATCTTCAATACGTTTTACGTTTCCTGTATTAACAATTTCAATCGTTCTTTCTCTAAATAGTGGAGATACCATAGTTACATTCGCATCTGGACTCGATTTTAATAAAAAAGTTAGTTTCTCCTCAGCCACATTACCACCACCAACAATTAACACATTGAGGTTTTTTGTTTTTAGAAAGATTGGATATAGATTATTTTTTTCCATAATTAAGCACTTTGTCTTCTTGAATTTACCAAAGCCAAATCAGCTTTAGAATAGATATCCGAAAGGTCTACGCGTTGATTAATCACTTCTCCAATAATGATAATAGCAGGATTAGACAATTGTTTTTCTTCAACTATAGTTTCAATGGAACCAATTGTACCAATCCCTACTTTTTCGTTAGCTCTCGTTCCGTTCTGAATTATAGCTACAGCCATCTCAGATTTTCCTTCATTAGAGAAAATTTGAACAATTTCAGATAGTTTTCCCATTCCCATTAAAATAACTACAGTTGCTGTTGATTGTGCTGCTAATGCAATATCACCAGATATTTTATGTGATTTTGTTGTTCCTGTAATCACCCAAAAACTCTCAGATGCATTACGTTTTGTCAATGGAATACCTTGATAAGCTGGCACTGCAGCTGATGATGAAATACCAGGAACAACAGCAACTTCAATAGCATATGCCTTTGCGTACTCCAGCTCTTCAGCACCACGACCAAATATAAACGGATCGCCACCTTTAAGACGAACCACATGACCACATCTTAATGCACGCTCAACAATTAAATCATTGATTTGACTTTGCTGATAAGCATAGCATCCTTTTCGTTTGCCTACAAAAATTAATTCCGCTTTTCGAGATACATGTTTAAGCAAAGCTTCGTTTACCAAAGCATCATATAAAATAACATCTGCAGATGCGATTGCTTTAATTGCCTTTATAGTAATTAAATCTTCATCTCCTGGACCTGCTCCTACTACTGTTAATCTTGGTGTCATAATTTTTAGCTTTTAACTTCAACTTGTTCTTCTCTGAAAGCTCTTACGCTTTCTAAAAATTTTGTAGCTGTATTTATATAGTTTATTGCAAAGTCTTCTGAAGGTGGGAATACTTTAATTTGGTATATAATATCTGAAAACGATGTTCCTAAATCTACTCTTTTCGTTTCTACAAAAAGCTCATCGAATTGTTTAATGATACCTGCTTGTGTGTTTGTTTTTATATTTTCTGAAAGTAAAATGGCTTTTGCCGAATTTACCATAGAACGATAGGCTTCGTAAATTGCGCTTGAATACACTTTGTTATTAAATGCGTCTTTTGCTTCTTCAATTTTCTCATCACTTTCTAAGAAAAGCGTTGCTATTAAATCGATAACAACTCCAGCACATTCTCCAATTCCAATAGCTTTTACATATTGCTCTTCTGTTCCCCAATCAATAAAGTCTTCTTGAGTTAGATTTTCAATATTTGATAAATCCGTAAGCAACTGATAGAAGTACTTTTCGCCTTTTTCTTTATAGTAATCGACAAATAGTTGTCCTTTTGCATTGGCTTCAAAATCATTTAAGATTCTACGTAAGGCTTCTGGTCCTCTTCTACTTGGTACTTTTACAACTTTATCAGCAAAATAAGCGTTTCCGTTTCCTAAGTTTCCACCACCTAAAAGTACTTGTAAAGCAGGCGCAACTAATTTATCTTTAGTACGAATAGACATCCCTTGAAAGCCAATATTTGCCATATTATGCTGTCCGCAAGCATTCATACAACCACTAATTTTAATCACTAAATCATTATTCTCTAGGTATTGAGGATACTCAGCTTTAATGACGCGTTCTAATTCTTCGGCAATTCCCGTACTACTCGAAATACCTAAATTACAAGTATCTGTACCAGGACATGCTGTAATATCTACAGCCTTATTATAACCAGCTTCAACGAAGCCTAACTTTTCTAATTCTACATAGAAATAAGGTAACAAATCTTCCTTCACAAAAGGAATTAAAATATTTTGACGTAAACTCAATCTAATTTCTCCAGACGCATATTGCTCAACTAAATCTGCTAATAAACGAGCTTTATCTGTATAAAAATCTCCTAATAAAACTTTAATACCAATTGCAAAATAACCCTCTTGTTTTTGTGGAATTACATTAGTAGATTTCCATAGTTTAAAAGCTTTAGTATTTTCAATTTCTAGTTTTGGCGCAGTAACAGAAACTGGTTTTGAAGCTGTATAATTATTTTCGTCTATTACCACTGTTTTATACTCAACGGCATTTTGTTCTTCCTCTACTAAAACTTTAAAAGCATCTAATTCAATATCTTTTAATAAGAATTTTAATCGTGCTTTGGCTCTACTTTTTCGTTCACCATAACGATCAAAAACTCTAAGAACTCCTTCCATTAAAGGAATAATTTTATCCGATGGTAAAAACTCATAAAACAAATCTGCATGTCTTGGTTGTGAGCCTAAGCCACCACCTAACATTACTTTAAAACCTTTTACTCCATTTTCAATTTTGGCAATAAAACCTAAATCGTGCATGTACGACAAGCCAGTATCTTCATCTGTTCCAGAAAATGAAACCTTAAACTTTCTACCCATTTCTTGGCAGATAGGATTTCTTAAAAAGAATTTGAATAAAGCATCTGCGTATGGTGACACATCAAAAGGTTCATTAACATCAATACCAGCAGTTTCACTTGCTGTGACATTTCTTACTGTATTACCACAAGCTTCTCTAAGCGTTACATTATCGCGTTCTAATTCAGCCCAAAGTTCTGGTGTTCTATTTAAATCCACATAATGAATTTGAATGTCTTGACGTGTTGTAATATGTAATCGACTTCTTGAATATTCGTCTGAAACTTCAGAAATACGACGCAATTGATGACTCAAAACTTTACCATAGGGTAATTTGATTCTAATCATTTGCACACCTTCCTGACGTTGACCATAAACACCTCTAGCTAAACGTAGACTTCTAAATTTTTCTTCGTCAATTTTCCCATTATGGAATAGCTCAATCTTATTGGCTAATTCAATGATATCCTTTTCTACTACAGGACTTTCTAATTCTGTTCTAAAACTTTGCATTATTTATTATATTATTCCTATAGATTTAGTAGGATAATTAAAATACGTCTTTCTTGTTTTTTAAAATTTATTTCTATTGAATAAATCCTGCTCCTACTGTATTATTAGATTGAGAATCAATTAGTATAAAAGATCCATTTGTTCTGTGTGATTTAAAGGCATCATAGAAAATGGGTTTATTTAATTTAAAAGATACCGTTGCGATATCATTCATTGATAATGCGTTTACAGCCTCATCAATTCCTGAATAATCAGGATTTATT
This sequence comes from Winogradskyella sp., assembly GCF_016744625.1. GTDB lineage: Bacteria > Bacteroidota > Bacteroidia > Flavobacteriales > Flavobacteriaceae > Winogradskyella. The sequence continues at coordinate 4,775 of NZ_JADGDZ010000043.1, read as the reverse complement.
TTATGATGAATCTGATCTACTTTAGCCAACACTTTGTTTACACCATGTTGCACTACGTATTTTTTTCCTGCAGTTAAATCTTGAGAATCCATCCAAGATATTGTGGCTGTGAATTGTTTATCAACCGTTGGTAAATCATTTTCTTTTACAATCATGTCACCTCTACTGATGTTCACATCATCTTCAAGTGTAATTAATACTGAAGAACGCCTCGAAGCAGTTTCTACTTTCTTATCATAAAAATGAATTTCTTTAATCTTCGATTTTGTTTGTGATGGTAAAACCACAACATCATCTCCAACACTTAATTCCCCACCATATACCTTTCCTGCATATCCTCTAAAATCGTGAAACTCTTCAGTTTTTGGTCTAATCACATATTGCACTGGAAATCTTGGAGTACCAACATTATAGATGTCTTCATTATTTATTCCCTCAAGATTTTCTAGTAAAGTTTCGCCATCATACCAAGGTGTATTTTCAGATCTATTAACCACATTATCTCCTTTTAACGCACTAACAGGCACAAATGAAATGTTTTGATTTTGATAATCTCTTTTACTCATCAAAGCCTCAAAATCTGATTTTATAGCGTTGTATTTCTCTTCAGAAAAATCAACCAAATCCATTTTGTTTATCGCGACGATAACTGTTTTTATTCTCAACAAATTATTGATGAAAAAGTGACGATTAGTTTGCTCAATCACACCTTTTCTTGCATCAATTAAAACTATTGCTGCTTGAGATGTTGAAGCTCCAGTCACCATGTTTCTAGTATATTCAACATGACCTGGTGTGTCTGCAATGATGTAACTTTTATTAACTGTTGAGAAATAAATATGTGCCACATCTATTGTAATTCCTTGTTCTCTTTCTGCTACTAATCCATCTGTAGCTAGAGAAAAATCTAAATAGTCATAACCAAGTTGACGGCTTTTAGTTTCTATGGCTTCTAATTTGTCTGATGTTAGTGATTTAGTGTCGTAAAGTAATCGTCCGATTAAGGTACTTTTACCATCATCTACACTTCCTGCTGTTGCTATTTTTAATACGTCCATTTTTTTATTAGCTGTTGGCTATTGGCTTTTAGTTGTTAGCTATAATCCGTTAGCCTAGTTTTAATTTTTTCAATTTTGCTAAAGGCTTAGAACCATTAACTAAGGGCAAAATTTGCTTAACAAATTTTAAAAATACCCTTGTTGTTTACGTTTTTCCATTGCTGCTTCTGAGCGTTTATCATCGATTCTTGCTCCACGTTCTGATATGGTTGAATCTCTAATTTCTTGTACAACAGTATTAATATCTGAAGCACCTGATAGTACAGCTGCTGTACAACTCATATCACCAACGGTTCTAAATCTTACAACTCGTTCTTCTACTTCTTCATCTTTTTCTCTATAGACAACAGCGTCATCTGCAGACCAGATTAATCCATCTCTTAAAAATGTGGCTCTTGTGTGTGCGAAATAGATTGAAGGAATCTCAATTTGTTCTTTCTGAATGTAAGACCAAACATCTAATTCTGTCCAATTAGAAATAGGAAAAACTCTCACATTTTGTCCTAATTCGATTTGTCCGTTTAGCATATCGAATAATTCAGGGCGTTGATTTTTTTCATCCCATTGTCCAAAATCATCTCGTACAGAAAAAATACGCTCTTTAGCTCTTGCTTTTTCTTCGTCTCGTCGTGCTCCACCTATACATGCATCGAATTTAAATTCTTCAATGGCATCTAAAAGCGTTGTAGTTTGTAATACATTTCTACTTGCATATTTACCAGACTCTTCTTTTACTTTACCTTCATTAATAGAATCCTGAACGTTTCTAACGATTAATTCTAAGTCTAATTCTTTTACCAAACGATCTCTAAATTCAATCGTTTCAGGAAAATTATGACCTGTATCAATATGCATTAAAGGAAATGGAATCTTTGCTGGATAAAAAGCTTTTTGCGCCAAACGCACTAAAGTTATAGAATCTTTTCCTCCTGAAAATAAAAGCACAGGACGCTCAAATTGAGCAGCCACTTCTCTAAAGATGTATATAGCTTCGTTTTCTAATGGATTTATGCTTGCTGTATTTTTCATCATTCAAATTTTATGCGTGTAATCCACACTCTCTGTTTTCTAATTGTTTGGTTGGATCGTAATACTTAAACTCATTAGGAAGTTGATTTTCATCTAAATATTCATCTAATGCTTCATCCGAAAAATTATAAAATGGACTTACTTTAAGTACACCATTTTTATCTTGAGATACTATATCAATACTATCTCTAAAAGCAGTCTGCCCTTTTCGTAAATTCGTAAACCAAACATCTGGCTGATATTCTGTCATAGCTCTTTTGAAAGGTTCTAACTTCACTTGCTCTGTAAATAATTTATGAGATGGATCATCTACACTTGGTATTCCTAAAACCACATTTCTATGTGCTTCTGTTTGTTTTGGTACAAAAAGTTTTACGTTAAGGTTTAGTTGTGCTATTAATTCTTCAGCATGCTTGTAAGTATTTGGTGTATTATAACCAGTATCACACCATATCACCTTTATATCTTTTTTTACCGAATTAGTAACATGTAAAATAGCCGCTTCATAAGGCCTAAAGTTTGTAGTAACTAAAGGTCTTTCTGATACACTCAATGCCCAATTAACAATTTCAATAGGTGATTTATGCTTTAAGTCTTTATTTATCTGTTCTAAGTTTAATGCCATCATTTTCCCCATTTAATATTATTCCACGCTCTTTCGTGAAAGAAATAAAGTACCATTTTAGACACGAGTTCTATACCACCAATAGAAAATGCTAAAGTCAAAGTCCCTGTAATAAGGTATGATATGACTACTGTCGCCAACGTACCAACCATGCGCCAACTAATTGTTTTCACAATACTTCTTTTAACATTTTCTTGAGGTACAGTAGCAACTTGTTCTTTTTTTTCTAAACTCAGATTCGTCTGTATTACACTATCCATAATATGCTATTAATTTATCAACCTTCAATTCCTATCGATTTACTAGGATAATGCAAACATATAATTTTATTTGAATTTATGAAGTAATTATTTCGGAAAAATAAGAGTGAAAATTTGAGAATCTGCTAATTAGACAAATCAGCCAAGGTTGTATTTCTAAAAATCTTTAAAGTATTGTCTCGTACTTTAAGCATTAATTTGTTAACTGCACAAGCATTTTCATCTGGGCAGTCATCACACTTTTCATAAAAATTAAGACTTACACATGGAATCATAGCAATTGGTCCTTCTAAAAGTCGCATCACTGCTGTCATCGGAATATCTTTTGGCTCTTTCAATAAATAATAGCCTCCTCCTTTACCTTTTTTAGAGCCTAAAATTCCATTTTTTCTTAACGTTAATAATATACTTTCTAAAAATTTTTGAGAAATGTTTTCTGATTTAGAAATGACAGAAATCTGTACAGGAATACGTTCTTCCTGCTTTGCCAAATAGACTAAGGCTTTTATTCCGTACTTTGTTTTCTTTGAAAGCATACTGTAAATCTAATTCTTTTTTACCGAATTCGGATTATGCTTTTTCTAGAGCTTGTTTTAAATCAGCGATAATATCCTCTACATGTTCTAAACCAACAGAAATTCTAATAAGTCCACTTGTAATTCCTGTTATTAAACGATCTTCTTCCAATAATTTAGCATGTGTAGTAGAAGCTGGGTGTGTTACAATGCTTCGTGTATCTCCTAAGTTAGCAGATAAGGATAATAGTTTAATTGCATTAATAAATTTTCGACCAGAATCGATACCTCCTTTAACTTCAAAAGCTACAATATTGCCTCCTAACTTCATTTGCTTTTTTGCTAATTTGTGTTGAGGATGCGATTTTAAAAATGGATACTTTACAAAATTAACATTATCATTAGACTCTAAAAATCTTGCTACTTTCAAAGCATTGTCACAATGCATATTTACTCTTGCTGGTAATGTTTCTAAACTTTTGGACAACACCCAAGCATTAAAAGGTGATAATGCAGGACCTGTATTTCTTGAAAATAAATAAATCTTTTGAATCAAATCCGCTTTTCCAACAGTAACTCCACCTAGAACTCTTCCTTGGCCATCAATTAATTTTGTAGCCGAATGAATCACTAAATCTGCACCAAACTTTATAGGTTGTTGTAAATATGGTGTTGCAAAACAATTATCTACCAAGAAAATAAGCTTATGCTTTTTAGCAATTGCTCCTAATCGCTCTAAATCTAAAATATCTACAGCAGGATTTGTTGGACTTTCTGCATAAAGGATTTTTGTGTTTGGCTGTATTAAACTTTCAATAGTATCAATCTCATCTAACTTAAACGAGCTCGTTGAAATATTCCATTTTGGTAAAATATTATTAAACATAGTTTGGGTAGAACCAAAAATACTTCGAGACGATACAATATGATCTCCTGAGTCTAGCAAAGTCGCAAATGTTGAAAATACAGCAGACATGCCAGTTGCAAAAGCATAACCTTGTTCTGCTCCTTCCATTTTACATATTTTTTCTACAAACTCAGTTGTATTAGGATTTGAATAGCGACTATAAATATTACGCTGTTTCTCGTCCGCAAAAGAAGCTCTCATATCTTCAGCATCTTCAAAAATATAACTCGAGGTTAAATACAACGGATTAGAATGCTCTAAGAATTGAGAACGTTCCATCTGTGTACGAATTGCTTGTGTTTCTATATGTTTAGAATCCATTTTTCTATTGATTTAAAATTATTTTAAAAGCCAAATAGACCTCTATTAGGTACGCGAAAT
>NZ_JADGDZ010000138.1 GCF_016744625.1 Winogradskyella sp. | reverse complement strand
AAATATAAAAAGGGATATGGATTTATAACCGTTAAAGATTCTGACGAGGAAATTTTTGTTCACACCAAAAACCTTATAGACAAGATTAGAGAAAAAAATCAAGTCACTTTTAATATAGAAAAAAGCCCTAAAGGTCCAATTGCGACTAATGTACGCGTGATAAAATAATTATTCTACTAGATCAAATTATAAGACCATCTTAATTGATGGTTTTTTTGTTTTACTAATTTTTTTACACCTTACAACTAAGGGGAAATAGTACTAGTTATAGTATTCCGTCTTACCTTTACAAAAAATCATTTTTATGTCAAACCGTTTTTCCGATTTAGGAATTAATAAACAGTTACAACAAGGTTTAACAGATTTACAAATTTCTGTACCAACTGATATTCAAGAGAAAACAATTCCTGTAGTATTACATCAAAAAGAAGATGTGGTAGCTTTAGCAAAAACTGGAACAGGGAAAACAGCTGCTTTTGGATTGCCTTTATTACAATTAATAAAAACAGAAAACACAGAAATACAAGCTGTAATTTTAGCTCCTACACGAGAACTTGGTCAGCAGATTAGTGCAAACTTAGAGTCGTTTAAAAAGCATATACCATCAATTTCTATTACAACGGTTTGTGGAGGGATTCCGATTAAACCTCAAATGGAGCGTTTACAAAATACAACGCATATTGTGGTTGCTACACCTGGACGTTTGGCAGATTTAGTAAAGCGGAAAGCTGTAGACATCTCAAATATTTCATATTTTGTTTTAGATGAAGCTGATGAAATGGTAAGCGCATTAAAAGAAGGTTTAGAGGCTATTATTAAAGAAATTCCAAAATCAAGACGTACACTATTGTTTACGGCAACAATGCCAGGAACTATAAAGCAATTAGTGCAGAATTACATGTCTAAGCATGTAGTACATATTGAAGCAGATATGACTACTATTGGTCATCAAGGTATAGATCATCAATTTATCGTTGTAGAACCGATAGAAAAGTTAGATGTATTGTTACATTTTTTAAACTCTAAATTAGGTCAACGCGGTATTATTTTTTGTAAAACAAAAGCTGCCGTAAACAAATTAGCTAAAAAACTAGCCATTAATAAATTTTCGTCTGGAGCTATTCATGGAAGTTTAACACAAGGTATTCGAGATCGTATTATGGGTCAATTTAGAGAAGGTCATATAGATCTATTAGTAGCTACAGATTTGGCTGCTCGTGGACTAGATATTAAAGACGTTGCATTTGTTGTTAATTATCATTTACCAGATACATATGATGCTTATGTACATAGAAGTGGAAGAACCGCTAGAGCAGGAGCAAAAGGCTTAGCTTTAACCATTTTGCAACAAGAAGAAGTTATAGATATAGATGGTTTTGAAGACGAATTAGGCATTCATTTTATAGAGTTAAAAAAAGCAGATGCTCAAAGTACCGAAGAAAACAAGGCCTTATTATGGGCTAAGAAAATATTTAAGACCAAGCCCAATCGTACTATTTCTGAAACACTTAGAAAAGATGTGAGAACTATTTTTCATCATTTAACCAAAGAAGAATTGATAGAAAAAATATTGGCAAATCAGCTGTCACAAACAATATTAGAATCTCAAAAAGTAGACGATTCTAAAAAGAAAAAGAAGAAATAGATATGGCAAATAATATTAAAGCACAACAAGAGATTCTCGAAAAGTTAAATATCTATGCACTTAATCCAATGCAAGAACAAGCTTTGGAAGCGATCGAAAAAAATGAAAAGACTATACTTTTATCTCCAACTGGAACAGGGAAAACTTTAGCCTTTCTATTACCATTATTAGAACGCTTAGACCCAAAATGTGAAGAAGTACAGGCATTGATTATAGTACCATCGAGAGAATTAGCGATTCAGATTGAAACTGTAGTTAGAAATATGGGTTCTGGTTATAAAGCCAATGCCATTTATGGAGGTAGATCTATTGCCAAAGATAAAATAGAACTAAAACATACACCAGCTATATTAATTGGTACTCCAGGACGTTTAGCAGATCATTTTGAACAAGCTCGTTTTACTACAAAATTCATTAAAACGTTGATAATAGATGAGTTTGATATTTCTATTGAAGTTGGTGCAGGAGGTGAAATGAAATTTATAATGAGTTATTTAGCTAATGTAAACAAGCGTGTTTTAACCTCTGCAACCCAAGGAGCTTCGATTCCTGCATATTTAAAAATGGATGGAGCCAAAACTTTAAATTATTTAACTGAAAAGACGAGTTCTAAACTTACAATAAAAACAGTAGTGTCTCCATCGGCAAACAAACATAATACCTTGGTAGATTTATTACATCATTTGGGTAGCGAACCAGGTATTGTGTTTTGTAATAAAAAAGAGCGTCTTGAAGATTTAAGTCGCTTCTTAGATAAAAGGAAGATTGCACATACTTGTTTTCATGGTGGTATGGAACAGCGTGATCGCGAACGTGCTTTAATAAAGTTAAGAAATGGAAGTGTGTCTATACTTGTTGCAAGTGACTTAGCAGCACGTGGTATTGATATTCCTGAAATGAGTTATATAATTCATTACGAAATCCCTGAAGCCTACCAAGAATGGACACATAGAAATGGTAGAACAGCCAGAGTTAACTCTAAAGGCACAGCCTATCTTATTAAAGGTGACAAAGAAGTGTTTCCTGAGTTTATTGAAAAATCTAAAATCCAGATGCTTTCTAAAGCAGGAGAAATTAAGCCACCATTTTGGACAACACTTTTTATTTCTGGTGGTAGAAAAGATAAAATTTCTAAAGGAGATATTGCAGGTCTCTTTTTTAAACAAGGCAATATTAATAAAGATCAACTAGGTGTAATTGAATTAAAACAAGATTGTGCTTTTGTGGCTGTTCCTGTTAGTATTGCTAATGATTTGGTTGATAAATTGAATAATACACGTTTGAAGAAAAAGAAGGTTAGAGTAAGTATTATTTAGATAATATTAAAGCATTAATAAATGTGGGCTTAAAATTTTCTGAATATCTATACTGTTTTTTTGTGGTATGAGATAAGTACTTAAATCATCTATATGATTTATCTGCGATTCTTTATCTATGAATCCGTAACCTAAATATTCACCAGCTTTAATCATAACAAAGGCCTCTTCATTACTATGTCTGCCTTTTTCTCTCACAATAATATCCTCTTTTTGATTAGACATATCGTGTATGGCTTCTAAAACTTTATTATTGTAATCTTCGACAGATTCTTGTTTTCTACAGATACCTTTACAGTTTTTAATACTATAATGAGAACATTCAGAAACAGATTCTTGTAAATGACAATATTTTGGACATAAACTATGCTTAGTACAAAATTTTTCTAAATACGATCTTACATCTCTAACGTTAAAAAAAGTAGCAATAGGTTTTGGTGTTAAACGTGTTTTATTACTAGCTAAATGAAGAATTCCATTTCTATCCTCATAGGAGAATATAGAAAACGACTGAATGGTACGTTTAGCAACTTTGTTATAAATAGGGAAGTGGTGTTTAATAGCTGCATCTTCCATGAGTAAAGCAATTAATTCACTACCAGAAATTTCAAAATCTATATCACCCGTTTCTCTTATCATTTCTAGAGATTTCTTGGTCTTACTATAAAAGTGACTAAGTACTCTTTTTTTAATGTTTTTTGCTTTACTTACATATATTATTTTGCCCTTTTTATTTTTAAAATAATAGATTCCTGCAGTATCTGGAAGCGCTTCAAATGTTTCTTTAGGAAGGTTAGGAGGCAAGGTAGCTTGTCTAGAATTCTTGTTTAAAAATTCTTTAAAAATATCATTAGCATTTGGTTGTTTCAATAACAATTCAAATAAAATAACAGTAGCTTCAGCATCACCTCTTGCTCTATGTCTATCTACTAAATTAATATCTAAAGCTTTACAGAGTTTACCCAAGCTATATGATTTATGCCCAGGAATTAAACGACGCGATAAACGAACTGTACACAGTTTTTTTCTGTTAAAATCTATTCCAATGCGTTTAAATTCTCCTTGTATTACATTGTAATCAAAATTTACATTATGTGCTATGAAAATAGTCTCTTCTGTTATATCAAGTATATCTTGAGCTACGTCTTCAAAGCGTGGCGCATCAGCAACCAAATCATTATCTATACCAGTAAGTGCAGTAATATGTTGAGGAATAAAACTTCCAGGATTTATTAAAGATGTAAACTCATTAATAACAGTTACACCATCGTACTTAAACACAGAGATTTCGGTCATACGATTGCCTTGTCCAGTGGTTTCAACGTCGATAATAGTATACATCATTTTAAGTTCTTCTTATTTAGAATATAGAAGGTTCTTATGCAAGGTAATTACTTTTAATAAAAATCTAAAATTTAGTGATACAATGTTATTGTCATCATATATTTTAATAAAGTAGTAAGTAGAATACTTATTTTTTAGAAGTTTAAATTAATAACAATTTTTATATTTTTGTTTACTAGTCTATTAGCTTGATAAACCAAAAATCTATAGCAATTTTGCCTTTTGTTAATATTAGCAATAATATTGATAATGATTATTTTTGTGATGGTATTACAGAAGAAATTATTAATGCATTAACTAAAGTTAAGGGATTAAAAGTTACAGCTAGAACTTCTTCTTTTGCATTTAAAGGTAAAAACATTGATGTTCGTCATATAGGAAATCAATTAGGTGTTGCTACTGTTCTTGAAGGAAGTATTAAAATTTTTAACACTAAAATTCGCATTAATGTTCAATTAATAAGAACAAGTGATGGTTTTCATACATGGTCGCAAAAGTTTGATAGAGATTTAGAAGATATTTTTGAACTACAAGATGAGATAAGCCTTATTATCGCTGAACAAATACGAGAGAATTTTGGTCATTTAGATATTTCAGAGCATATCTCTATTGTAGGTACTAAAAACTTAAATGCCTATAAATTGTATTTAAAAGGTAGATCCTATCAACTCAATTGGAATTTAGATGATTATACTACTGCAATAAAATATTATAAGAAAAGCATAGAAGAAGATAGTACTTTTTACGATGCTTATTTCGCATTAAGTAGATCATATGGTATTTTATCTAGTTGGGGAATTATAGATAATATTGAAGGAGAAAAAGCAGCTAGGTATTATTTAAAACTAGGTATAGATAACAACTCTCAATCTTATTTAGGTTATTTTTCAGAAGCTTCAATTAGCTATTGGAATAATTGGGATTACGCTAAAGGCATTACGTATTTAAATAAAACTTTAAGTATTAACCCAAGTTATGCTATTGCTTATGAAAGTATTTCTGAAATTTATATGGCAACCAATCAGCTCCAGAAAGCACTAGCTAATAT
>NZ_JADGDZ010000042.1 GCF_016744625.1 Winogradskyella sp. | reverse complement strand
TGTGTTGTTTAAGATGATAACTTACATTTGCATCCGCATTTAAATACTAATGCTTGTTCATACAAAATTACTGGAGAGGTGCCTGAGTGGCCGAAAGGAACGGTTTGCTAAATCGTCGTAGGTGGAAACACTTACCCAGGGTTCGAATCCCTGTCTCTCCGCAATAATTTCTTTTTTGAAATTAGATAACCAATTCTCGGGGTGTAGCGTAGCCCGGTTATCGCGCCACGTTTGGGACGTGGAGGCCGCAGGTTCGAATCCTGCCACCCCGACAATTTTAGAGTTACGGGCTCGTAGCTCAGCTGGATAGAGCACCTCCCTTCTAAGGAGGCGGTCATAGGTTCGAATCCTATCGGGCTCACAAAAAGTCTTACTAGAAATAGTAAGACTTTTTTGTTTTATTCTGGGTACTCAATTCTAAGATGATAAATGTTTGCTAACTTATGTTTTAGTACCTTTTTTATAGATTGAATTTCTTTAAAAGTAATATCTGCATTAAGAAATTGACCATTTTCCATTTGTTTGTTAATAATGTTTTCTACAAACTCATTAATCTTAGTACTTGTAGGCTCTTTTAAACTTTTTGATGCGGCTTCAACACTATCACACATCATCAAAATTGCCGTTTCTTTACTGAATGGTTTTGGTCCAGGATATGAAAAGTCTTTAATATCTACATCTTCATTAGTCGCTTTCTCTTTCATGTAAAAATAATACACAAGACTTGTTCCATGATGAGTTCTTATAAAGTCGATAACACGATCTGGTAAGTTATGCTTTTTTGCAATTTCAATTCCATTTATGGCATGATCGATAATAATCCTAGCACTCTCATGACTAGATAATTCATCATGAGGGTTTATCCCAGTACTTTGATTCTCTGTGAAATATGTTGGATTCTTCATCTTACCAATATCATGATAAAGAGCACCAACTCTAATTAACATAGAATTTGCTCCAATTTCATTTGCAGATGCTTCTGCTAAATTAGCAACATTTAGCGAGTGATGAAACGTACCAGGTGCCTTATTCGATAATTCCTTTAAAAGTTTTGTATTGGTATCGGAAAGTTCTAATAAAGATACATCAGACACTAACCCAAATATCTTTTCATAGATATAAATTAAAGGTTGTACAAAAAGTGTAGCCAAGCCGCAGAGTATAAATAATCCAAAGGTTTCCCATTTTAATCCAGTTAATTGCCCTTCATGAATAACGAAAAAGGCAAAATAAGCAATGATGTATATAAACGTAATTTGCCCAACAGATATAAAAAGATTGGCACGTTTGTACAGTTCCGAAACCGTTAAAATTGTAACAATACCTGCTATAATTTGAAGAAACATATATTCGTAACTATTTGGCACTATAAAACCTAACAGCAGCACTGTAAGGACATGCGCAAATAAACCAAGTCTAGCATCAAAAAAAGCCTTTAACACTAATGGCAGAATACATAATGGTACTACATAAATATATTGAGAGTTATAATTTATTATTAAAGTCGTTAATAATATCATTAACGCTATGTTAAAGAAAATGAATGTCACCTTAGTATTATTAAGGAATACTTCCATTCTATATTTTCGTAAAAACAACAACAACATTAAGAGTGCCAATGCCACCAATAATGTATAAGCCACTAAGACCCAATTATAATTAGCTGTATTCCACACTTGAGATTCATATTCAGATTTTAAAGAATTTAAAATGACGTATTGCTCATCTTCAACAACCTGCCCTTTTGAAATAATTAGCTGATCCTGTTCAATACTTCCTCTTGTTGATGATATTTTAGATAATTCTTCTTCGAGAGCCTTTTCAGTTAAGCTTTCATTTAATACTATATTAGGTTTTATAACATCAAAAAATATAGAAATCATACTATTTCTATTTTCAGATAAAACATCATTACTTAAGTGCTTTTCTATAAGTTGACGCAAATCACTTAATTCATATAAACTACCATATTGTAATTCTTTCTGAATGGTATTGGATGTGGCTAATATGACTGGTCTATTATCCGAATAACTATAATTCTGATCTAAAACACCATTATCATAAAGCTTAACAACAAACGATTTTCCTTTTTTGTATAAACTAGAATTTTGAATATTAAGATAACTAGAATCTTTTACCGTTTGATTAAATCGTAACAAATAGTCGGATAACACTTTACTTTCAATCTCTTTATCAATTTCAAAATAAACAGGGCTATTCTTTTCAATATCAAGATTTTCAACATCTAATTCATTTTGAGGTTTTTTTATAGCAAAGTTAAAAGGAGCATACAAATTCTCAGATTGCCATGGTTTTCCTTTTTCAAAAGAGTATCTAAATTTACCTGTTTTAGGAAATAGATATACTATAAATAGTGTTGTTACTAAGAACAGTAATATTTTATAGACTAAAGCATGGTTTTTATACCATTTATTGAGAAATGCATTCATATACAATCAAATGTAATAAATATTAGAATTTTAGAAGGCTAATATCATTAATACATTCTCAAATCTCTCAAAAATTGATTAATTTCGCAGCAACTCATATAAAGATAAATATAATGAATAAGGACGTTGTAATCGTATCAGCTGTTAGAACACCAATTGGAAGTTTTTTAGGAAGTCTATCTTCTGTACCTGCACCTCGATTAGGAGCTGCAGCAATTAAAGGTGCTCTAGAAAAAATTAACCTTAATCCAGAAATGGTTGAGGAAGTGCTAATGGGTAATGTTGTACAAGCTGGCACTGGTCAAGCACCTGCGAGACAAGCTGCAATTTATGCTGGAATTCCAGATACTGTTCCTTGTACTACGATAAATAAAGTTTGTGCTTCTGGTATGAAAGCGGTTATGCAAGCAGCTCAAGCGATTCAGCTAGGAGATGCGGAAATCATTGTCGCTGGTGGCATGGAGAACATGAGTTCTATTCCTCATTATTATCATGCAAGAAGTGCTACAAAATTTGGGCCTGCTACACTCGAGGATGGAATGCAAAAGGATGGTTTAGTCGATGCTTACGATAAAAATGCCATGGGTGTTTGTGCTGATGCATGTGCTAGTGAATATGAATTTAGTAGAGAAGATCAGGATGCTTTTGCAGTTCAATCATACGAACGTTCTAAAGCAGCTTGGGAAGCAGGTAAATTTAATAATGAAATTATAGCTATTGAAGTTCCTCAACGTCGTGGAGAACCTGTTGTTGTAAATAGAGACGAAGAGTATACAAATGTGAAGATGGATAAAATTCCTGCCTTACGTCCTGCTTTTACTAAAGACGGGACAGTAACTGCAGCTAACGCATCTACTATAAATGATGGGGCTGCTGCTCTAGTATTAATGAGCAGAGAAAAAGCTAAAGAATTAGGCTTATCTCCTATTGCAACAATTAAAAGTTATGCTGATGCTGCACAAGAACCAAAATGGTTTACTACTGCTCCGGCTAAAGCATTACCAAAAGCGCTAGACAAAGCCAATATTAAATTAAGTGATGTGGATTACTTTGAATTTAATGAAGCTTTTTCTGTGGTTGGATTAGCCAATATGAAAATTTTAGGATTAAACGATAGTAACGTAAATATTAATGGAGGAGCAGTTTCTTTAGGTCATCCACTCGGATGTTCTGGTGCTAGAATCTTAGTAACATTAATTAATGTACTTCATCAAAATGATGCTAAACTTGGGGCTGCTGCTATTTGTAATGGTGGTGGTGGTGCTTCTGCAATGGTGTTAGAACGCGCTTAAATTTTATTTATGCAATACGGTATTTGCAATCTTGGAATTGTACCTATACGATTAGAGCCTAGCGATACTAGTGAAATGGTAACGCAAGCTTTGTATGGTGACCAATTCAAAGTTTTGGAACAACGAAAAAAATGGAGCCGTATTCGTTTTGCCTTCGATAAGTATGAAGGCTGGATAGATAATAAGCAGTATATCGAGATTGAAGAATCTGATTTTAAAGAACTATCAAGCTCCAATATTAAACTATCTAGAGACTTAATTGAGTTTGTTTCAGATGATTCAAATAATTTATATCCTATTCCAGTCGGATCAGATTTAAATGGTTTAGCATTACTTAATCATAATTTTGATGGCACCATCTTATCATCAATAAGTAGTAAGTCTGAAATCATTAAATCCTCATTTTTATATTTAAATGCTCCTTATTTATGGGGAGGAAAAACACCTTTTGGTATCGACTGCTCTGGCTTTACGCAGATGGTATATAAGCTTAACGGCTATAAACTATACAGAGATGCTTCTGAGCAAGCTAATCAAGGAGAAGCTTTAAGTTTTATTGAAGAAAGTGAACCTGGTGATTTAGCTTTTTTTGATAACGCTGATGGTAACATTATCCATGTTGGCATTATAATGGAGGATAATTATATTATACATGCACATGGTAAAGTAAGAATTGACCGATTAGATCATAGTGGCATTTATAATATTGACACACACACACACACACACAGACTCAGGGTAATTAAAAAAATCATATAAAAAAAGCAACCTTTTTCAGGTCGTTTTTTTTATATGATTTTTGATAAACTTAATTGCCTTCAGTCGAAGCATCAATCATTTCCTGAACTTTCACTTTCATCTCCTTATACTTATCTACTTCACCAATAGCGCTATAAATATTCATTAAAGTTCTTGCCGCATCAATATTGGTGTTTTTTAATTCTAAAGCCTTTTCTAAATATGGAATAGCCTCTTTGTATAGCTTAGAACGTTTTTCTTTAAGCTCTTCATACTTTTTATTATCAGCTGCACTAGTACCTAACTCATTCATTTCTTCAACAATACTAGCTTCACCACCTAATATAGTCACAGCTAAATTATTATAAGCATCTACATATGTTGGGTCTATTGAAATTGCTTTTTCATAAAACTTCTTAGACTCTTCATTGTTACCACCTTCTGCAGCTAAAACACCTAAATTGTATAGCAACTCAGCATTATTAGGATCCTTTGCAACGGCTTCTTCCATTAAAGTTTTAAACTTAGCTTTATTGCCCATTTTTAAATATACATTAGCCTCAGATAATAAAAGACCCAAATCATCAGGGTTTTCTGCTCTAGCATCTGCCATTGCACCTAATGCCTTTTCATTATTTCCTTGAGAAACATAAATCAAAGCTATATTTTTAACTATTTCTGCAGTTTTAGATTTCGTCTTTTCATCTCTTGGCTTATTATGAGTTTTAGCTATTTTAACAGACAAATTTCTAGTTTCTGTACTTGGAAAAACTTCTTCTACACCGCTTTCCTTGTTTGTAGCATGATATTTCATTTCTATTCCTGAATATCCTAAATTCTTTAATTGAACATAATACCCTAATGCAGTATCAAAATCACTTGCTGAAACTGCTGATGATGCAGCGTAATACAAATATATTGTGTCTTTTGGAGACATTTTATATGTTTTTTCAAATCGCTTAGCTGCTACTTTATAGTTTTTATTATTAAAGGCATTATTCGCTTTTTCGAAAAAAGAATTAAGCATTTCTGTAGACATGTCATTAGCCTGCTTGGTATACTTTAATTTGCCAATTTTGGACTCTAAATCTTTTAACTCGTTAATACTTTCAATTGCTTCATCAATATTTTTATCAGACCCCTTACCTTTAGCATATAAAGCTTGTGCTTTGAGAAAATAAAACTTGGCTTTTGTTTTATCATCCATATTTCCCATCAATGCCTCAGCAACAGAAACCGCTGATTTGGCATCTGCAAAATTCGAATTCTTAAGTGCTTTCTCAATTGCCTTAACCTCATTTTTTTGAGCAAAAGACATAGACGTAATAGCCAAGAGTAACACTAATGTCATTAATTTTTTCATCTTGTAATAAATAGTTTTGTTGTTAATTTTTAGTTTTCTGTTTCAGTGTCATTATTATCAATAGCCGTGCCATCCTCATTTGATTCTTAATTACCAGTCACTTCATAGTCAACATCTTCAACATCTTCATCATCATCTTTCATAACTTTAGCAACAGCTGCAATAGAGTCACTACCCTTTAAGTTAATTAACTTAACTCCTTGAGTTGCTCTTCCCATAACGCGAAGATCAGCTACCGCCATACGAATAGCAATACCAGATTTATTGATAATCATTAAATCATCTTCATCAGTTACATTCTTAATAGATACTAAGTTACCTGTTTTTTCCGTAATAGAAATAGTTTTCACACCTTTTCCGCCTCTATTTGTAATTCTGTAATCCTCTAAACTTGAACGTTTTCCATAGCCATTTTCAGAAACAACTAGGATATTGCTTTCCATATCATCTACAGCAATCATACCTATTACTTCATCAGTTTTTTCATCTTGAAGACGAATACCACGAACACCAGATGCATTACGACCCATTGGTCTAGTCTTAGCTTCTTCGAAACGAATCGCTTTACCAGACTTCAATGCTAACATCACCTGGCTTTCACCTGTGGTTAACTTAGCTTCTAATAAAACATCATCTTCTTTAATAGTAATAGCATTAATTCCATTAGATCTTGGTCTAGAGTATTGTTCTAAAGATGTCTTTTTAACTTGACCTTTCTTAGTAGCCATTATTACATAATGACTATTAATATAATCTTCATCCTTTAAATCTTGAGTACAGATAAAAGCCATTACTTTATCATCTTGTTCAATATTAATCAAATTCTGAATCGCTCTGCCTTTGGATGTTTTTGCTCCTTCTGGAATTTCATAAACACGCATCCAGAAACATTTTCCTTTCTGGGTGAAAAATAACATGTATTGGTGATTTGTACCAACAAATAAATGTTCTAAGAAATCTTCGTTACGTGTTGTTGATGCTTTTTGACCAACTCCTCCTCTATTCTGTGTTTTATATTCAGTAAGCGAAGTTCTTTTAATATAACCTGCATGAGAAATTGTAATTACAACTTTCTCATCTGGAATCATGTCTTCGATACTCAAATCTCCACCTGCATATTCTATAACAGAACGACGCTCATCACCATATTTATCTCTTACAACTTCTAACTCTTCTTTAATGATTTCCATACGACGATCTTTCTTGTCTAGGATATCCTTAAGATCGATGATTGTCTTCATTATATCATCATACTCATTACGCAACTTATCTTGCTCTAAACCTGTAAGTTGGCGCAGACGCATTTCAACTATTGCCTTAGCTTGTATTTCCGAGAGTTTGAAACGCTCAATTAAGTTATTACGCGCTTCATCTGCATTAGAGGATGCACGAATAATTTTAATCACCTCGTCTATATTATCTGAAGCTATAATTAAACCTTCTAATATGTGAGCGCGCTCTTCAGCTTTACGCAATTCATATGTTGTACGTCTTACAACAACCTCATGTCTGTGTTCAACAAAATAGTGAATTAACTCTTTTAAGTTTAATAATTGTGGACGACCATTTACCAATGCAATATTATTGACACTGAATGATGATTGTAAAGCTGTATATTTATATAACTTATTCAGTACAATATTAGGAATTGCATCACGTTTTAAAACGTAAACAATACGCATCCCATTTCTATCCGATTCATCTCTAATAGTAGAAATCCCCTCTAATTTTTTATCGTTAATTATATCAGCAGTTTTTTTAATCATGTCTGCTTTATTAACTTGATAAGGTATTTCGGTAACAATAACACATTCTCTTCCTTGAACTTCCTCAATAACTGCATTTCCACGCATTACAATACGTCCACGACCTGTATGAAAAGCTTCCTTTACACCATCATAACCATAAATAGTTCCACCAGTAGGAAAATCTGGGGCTTTAATATGTTGAATTAATTCGTCAATTTCTATATCGTTATTTTCAATATATGCTATTGTACCATTTACAACTTCTGTTAAGTTATGTGGCGGCATATTAGTTGCCATACCTACAGCAATACCAGACGCTCCATTGACTAAAAGTCCCGGAATACGAGTTGGTAAAACAGTTGGCTCTTCTAAGGTATCATCAAAATTTAATTTATGATCTACGGTCTCTTTATCAATATCTGCCAACATGTCTTCAGATATCTTACGCATACGTGCTTCAGTATAACGCATTGCTGCAGGACTATCTCCATCTACAGAACCAAAGTTACCTTGCCCATCTACTAGCATGTAACGCAAACTCCATTCTTGAGCCATACGTACCATTGCATCATAAACAGAAGTATCTCCATGTGGGTGATATTTACCCAAAACTTCACCAACTATTCTTGCTGACTTTTTATGTGCACTGTTTGCTCTAATACCAAGTTCGTGCATACCGTAAAGTACACGTCTGTGAACTGGCTTTAAACCATCTCTTACATCTGGTAAAGCACGTGACACAATGACTGACATTGAATAATCAATGTAAGCCGATTTCATTTCATCTTCAATGTTAATTGGAATGAGTTTTTCTCCTTCTGCCATATATAAAATTAATTAGTTTTTTTTGTACGTTTTCATAACGTGCTAATATAGCTAATTTAGGAGTGTTTACAGAGAAATTCTAAGTCGTTTTTAGGAGTTTTTATTAACAATTTTTGATATCTTTTTCGTTAATAAGTATCTGTCAATTTGCTTTGATATAAAATGCTTTTTTAGTCTCTTCGTTTACAACATTTAATTAAGGTATAGTTTTTGACCTATACTCAATATGTTTTTATTATTTTTAATGCAGAAAGGAATTTACTATGGACGATAATTTTTCCCCAAGAGTTAAAGATGTTATAGCTTATAGCAAAGAGGAAGCCTTGCGTTTAGGCCACGACTTTATTGGTACCGAACATTTAATGTTAGGCCTTTTAAGAGATGGTAACGGAAAGGCTATTGATATATTAAGCGCTTTAGAAGTTGACCTTAATCACCTAAGGCGAAAAGTAGAGATATTGAGTCCTGCTAATCCTAATATAGTTACTACATCTAACGAAAAGAAAAACTTACATTTAACAAGACAAGCAGAACGTGCTTTAAAAACAACATTTTTAGAAGCTAAGTTGTTTCAAAGCACATCCATAAATACTGCACATTTATTATTGTGTATTTTAAGAAATGAAAATGATCCTACCACCAAGCTTTTAAACAAGCTTAAGGTTGACTATGATAACGTAAAAGAAGAATTTAAATCTATGATTACTAGCGAAGATGATTATTTAGACACTCCAAAAGCAGAATCGTTTTCTGATGATGATGATACAAATGAAGAGGAAGATGACGCAAAACAGAATCCTTTTGGTGGTCAGTCTGGCAAAACAAATAAGAAGTCTAAAACACCCGTTTTAGATAACTTTGGAAGAGACTTAACTGTACTTGCAGAAGAAGGAAAGTTAGATCCTGTTGTAGGACGAGAAAAAGAAATACAACGTGTTTCTCAGATATTAAGTAGAAGAAAGAAAAACAATCCTTTATTAATAGGTGAACCTGGAGTTGGTAAATCTGCTATTGCTGAAGGTTTAGCCTTACGAATTGTAAAACGAAAAGTATCACGTACCTTATTTAATAAACGTGTAGTAACTCTAGATTTAGCGAGCTTAGTAGCAGGAACTAAATACAGAGGACAGTTTGAAGAACGTATGAAAGCTGTTATGAATGAACTTGAAAAGAATGATGACATTATTCTGTTCATTGACGAAATTCATACCATTGTCGGTGCAGGTGGAGCGACAGGAAGTTTAGACGCATCAAACATGTTTAAACCTGCTCTTGCTAGAGGAGAAATACAATGTATTGGAGCTACAACTTTAGATGAGTACAGACAATACATTGAAAAAGATGGAGCTTTAGAACGTCGTTTTCAAAAGGTAATTGTCGAACCGACTACAGTTGAAGAAACCATAGAAATCCTTAATAATATTAAAGGTAAATACGAAGAGCATCACAATGTTGAATATACAGATGAAGCTATTGAAGCTTGTGTAAAATTAACAAATCGATATATGACTGAGCGTTTCCTTCCAGACAAGGCTATTGACGCTTTAGATGAGGCTGGTTCTCGTGTTCACATTACTAACATTGATGTACCTAAACAGATTCTTGAATTAGAAAAGAAGCTTGAAGAGGTTAAAGAAACCAAGAATAGTGTCGTTAAAAAGCAAAAGTATGAAGAAGCTGCTAAGCTTAGAGATGACGAAAAACGTTTAGAAAAAGAATTAGCTGTTGCGCAAGAAAAATGGGAAGAAGACACCAAACAGCATAGAGAAGTTGTAACAGAAGACAACGTTGCGGACGTTGTTTCTATGATGACTGGAATTCCTGTGAATAAAATTGCGCAAACAGAAATCAATAAGCTATCGCAATTACCTAATTTAATAAAAGGTAAAGTTATTGGCCAAGATCAAGCTGTTGCTAAAGTTGTAAAAGCTATTCAGAGAAACAGAGCCGGACTTAAAGATCCTAACAAGCCAATTGGGTCATTTATATTTTTAGGACAAACTGGTGTTGGTAAAACACAATTAGCCAAAGTCTTAGCACGTGAGCTGTTTGAAAGTGATGATTCTCTAGTGAGAATAGACATGAGTGAATACATGGAGAAATTCGCTATTTCTCGTTTAATTGGTGCACCTCCAGGATACGTAGGCTATGAAGAAGGTGGTCAACTTACTGAAAAGATAAGACGTAAGCCTTATGCTGTAGTACTTTTAGATGAGATTGAAAAAGCGCATCCAGATGTATTTAATATGTTGTTACAAGTTTTGGATGATGGATACTTAACTGATAGTCTAGGTCGCAAAATTGATTTTAGAAATACAATCATAATCATGACATCTAATATTGGAGCTCGTAAACTAAAAGACTTCGGGACTGGAGTTGGTTTTGGAACTTCTGCACAAGAAGCACAAGAAACAGATCATGCAAAAGCTGTTATTGAAAATGCTCTTAAAAAAGCATTTGCACCTGAGTTCTTAAACAGAATAGATGATGTCATTGTCTTTAATGCTTTAGAAAAAGAAGATATTAATAAAATTATTGATATAGAACTAGTCAAGCTTATTGATCGAATTAAAGGTTTAGGCTATACACTTAAGCTAACAGATAAAGCTAAGGACTATATTGCAGAAAAAGGGTTCGATAAACAATATGGAGCTAGACCTTTAAATAGAGCTATTCAGAAATATGTTGAAGATGCTTTAGCTGAAGAAATCATCAATTCTAAAATTCATGAAGGAGATACCATCACAATGGACTTAGACACAAAAACTGATGAACTAAAGATTAAGATTAAATCGTCTAGTAAAACAACAGAATCTTAAGTCATTTTAGCTATTATAATTAAAACTCCTTCAATATGAAGGAGTTTTTTTATATCTTAATGGTAATTATAGCTTTGTTGAACAATGAAAGAAATCCTAAATTTCGATTTTTGTGACATGACAGTTTATGATAACTATGTTGTTGTCGTCATTAAAGAAGGTGTTAATGTAACACCTCACTATAATGATGTCTTGATTGAAGTAACCAACACTTATTATAGTAACAAACCCTTTGTTTACATTACACACAGAATAAACTCCTACTCTGTAGATCCTAAAATTTACTTTGAAACTTCTAAAATTGAAAACCTAAAAGGTTTTGCTGTAGTTTCTAAAGAATACAAAGCAAAAGTGAATGCAGAAATAGAAAAAATGTTTTTCAATAAACCGTTTGAGATTTTTGGTGTATTAGATGATGCTATCGCTTGGGCGAAAACAATTATATAATTGGTTATTAAAAATAAAAACAACTAATAAGCTACAAATCAATTACTTCTATTATTTTTGTCATCCAAAAAAAATTACATGATCAAAAATTTAGATTTTTGTGAGCTAAACTTTTGTGATAATTATGTTATCTGCAAAGTGAATCCAGGAGCTACAGTTACGACCGAAAAAAGTCAATTACAAACTGAAACTATTTTAGACTATTACAAAGAAAAACCCTTTGTTTACATAACACATCGAGAAAACTCATATGCTGTTGATCCAAAAATCTATAGTAAATCGTCTAAAATTAAGACTTTAGTGGGATTTGCTGTTGTTTCATCAAACTATTCTTCTGTAAGAAATGCACACTTTGAAAAAATGTTTTTTGACAAACCTTTTGAAGTTTTCACAACTTTAGACAATGCTATTTCCTGGGCTAATGAGTTATTAAAAAAATAATCAATAACTATTTTAACCCATAATCGTTTAAGAACAATTCTTCTATTTCTATATCAACATCTTTTAAAAACTGAATAGAAGCTTCGATATCATCATGCAAAACTTCATCAACTTTTATAAAAGGCACCTCTTTTCTATATTGCTCCAAAAAGGATTCCAAGAAAGGTGACGTTTTTAAAGGTTTTCTAAATTCTATAGCTTGCGAAGCATTCATCAACTCTATTGCTATAACGCGCTCTACATTCCTAATTAAAGTAAAGGCTTGTGTAGCAGCATTGGCTCCCATACTTACGTGGTCTTCTTGTCCATTACTAGAAACTATACTATCTACACTAGCTGGAGTTGCCATTTGTTTATTTGCACTTACTATACTTGCTGCAGTATATTGAGGAATCATAAATCCTGAATTAAGACCTGGATTATCCACTAAAAATGCTGGTAAGCCTCTTAGTCCAGACACCAACTGAAATATGCGACGTTCAGATATATTACCTATTTCTGCCATGGCAATTTTCAAATAATCTAAAGCTAATGCTAAAGGTTGACCATGAAAATTTCCACCAGAAATAATTAAATCTTCTTCATGAAAAATATTCGGATTATCAGTTACCGAATTAATTTCTGTCAGTATTACTTTCTCTACAAAATCTAAGGTATCTTTTGTTGCTCCATGAACTTGTGGTATACAACGGAAAGAATAAGGATCTTGAACGTGTTCCTTTTCTCGAGTTATAAGCTCGCTTCCTTTTAAAAACTCATTAAAACGTCTAGCAACTTTCCTCTGACCAGGATGTGGTCTTACGGCATGCACTAAATCATGAAAAGGATCTAATCTGCCATCAAAAGCATCCAATGAAATACTAGCGATGATGTCTGCTAAGTATGATGTTTTATGAGACATTAATAATAAATAAACACCATAGGCGCTCATAAACTGAGTACCATTTAAAAGTGCTAAACCTTCTTTTGCTTCTAGTTTAATTGGTTTCCATTTAAACTTCTCTAATAAGTCCGAAGCATCATATTCTTTATCTTTATGCACCACTTTTCCTTTTCCTAATAGAGGCAAAGCCAAATGTGCCAATGGAGCTAAATCACCAGACGCACCTAAAGATCCTTGTGTATACACAAATGGAAAAATATCATTATTAAAAAAGTCAATAAGTCTATTTATAGTAGCTAATTGTACACCACTATGACCGTAACTCAACGACTGAATCTTTAAAAGCAACATCACTTTTACCACGGATTCTGGTACGCGATCACCAGTACCACAAGCATGAGACATCACTAAATTCTTTTGCAGTTGCGTTAAGTCATTGTCAGAAATCTTTACATTATAAAGCGAGCCAAACCCAGTATTTATACCATACATTGGTTTTTTATTGTTCGCTAACTTAGTATCTAGATAGGTCTTACATGCTATTACTTTATTTTTAAGTTCGTCAGAAATCTTTAATTTTTTGTTGTCTTTAAAAATGTTGTAAATCGTTACAATGTCTAAAGCTTCAGAAGATATAATATGATATTGATCCATTATGATTATTTAATAGGTGTTCAAATTTGAGAATAATTTTGCATTCTACAACATATTGTTAATAATTCATTTCATTCTGAAAATTAATTATAGAATGTTTATTTTTGGTCGCGAACAAAACACTATTTATGTTACTGCATGTTCAAAAATTCATCATTATAAGTGAATGATTAATAGCGAACAGTATGTGGCCATTAAAAAAAATTAAACACATGAAAAGATTATTAGCCCTTTGTATTGCACTTTCTCTATTTGCATGCAAAAAAGAAGAACCTAAGGATTATGCCACTATTTCTGGTAAAATTGAGAATTCACACGAAAGTAAAACCTTAAAAATATTTAAAGGAAGAGAATACGAAAAGGTAATTACAATTGCGGATGATGGTACATTTAAAGATACTTTAAAAATTGTTGAAGGAGATTATAGCATTCAACATGGTGAACAATATGGAGTAATGTATTTAAAAAATGACAATGAATCTACATTGAATACTGATTATGAATCCTTTGATAAATCTTTAGTCTTTGGAGGAGATGGCTCAGATATAAATAATTTTTCATTGCAATCATTTTTAATTTCAAGTGATTACTTTACTGAAGAACTTGTTTCTAACGGAAGTCAAGAAGACTTAGATACAGCTATCAATAAATATAACTCAGCTTATGAAGAGTTAAAGAAAAAATATGTTGATGTAGACTCTATTCACATAGCACAAATGGACAAGAATGTTGAAGGCCAAGCCAAACAACTTAAGCAATACATGGCTTCTAAAATTGCTATGCGTGCGCAGTTCCCTGAAGGTAAAGCATCACCTACATTTGTAAATTATGAAAATTTCGCAGGCGGTAATACATCTTTATCTGATCTAAAGGGTAAATACGTATATATGGATATTTGGGCAACTTGGTGCGGACCTTGTAAAGCTGAAATTCCATCATTGAAAAAAGTAGAAAAGCAATTTCACGGTAAAAACATTGAATTTGTTAGTATCTCTGTAGATGAAGGACGTGGTTACAAAGGAGATGCTGCAAAGGCATATGAAGGTTGGAAAAAAATGATTACTGAAAAAGAACTTGGTGGCATGCAACTCTTAGCCGATAATGGATTTAGATCTACATTTATACAAGATTATAAGATCAATGGAATTCCAAGATTTATTTTAGTAGATCCTGAAGGAAATATCATTAATGCAGATGCACCAAGACCTTCAAATCCTCAATTAGTTGAGCTATTTAATACATTAAAACTATAATAATTTAGATTATATAAAAAAAGCCTTCATTTCTGAAGGCTTTTTTTCATTGTTCTTGTTGCTCTTCTGTTTGTTGTTCTACAGGCTGTTCTGGTTTTTTAAATAAGTCTATATAAGCTTCACCAATAGCCTCAATAATATGACTTGCAATTAAACTTTGGTATCCATAATCTTCTAAAGAAATATCTGCCGCTTTTCCATGCAGATACACACCAAAAATTGTTGCAGCTAAAGGTTCATAACCTTGAGCAACTAAACCAGAAATTAATCCAGTTAAAACATCACCACTTCCTGCAGTTGCCATACCAGGATTTCCAGTCGTATTCACATATAACTTATCCTTATAAACGGTAATTGAGTTTGCACCTTTTATGAGTACGATAACATTATACTTCTTTGAAAAGGTTTTTACTTTTTTAAGCTTTTCAAAATCATCAGACCACTTCCCTACTAAACGCTCTAACTCCTTTGGATGTGGAGTTAAAATCGTTTGCTCTGGTAATAACTTCAATAATGCCTTCTTTTTAGACAATAAGTTTAAGCCATCAGCATCTATAACTAAAGGTGTTTTATTCTTCTTTAAAAATGCTTCAAATGTTTTTGCTGTTTCATCTGAAGTACCAAGTCCTACTCCGATACCAATTACTGTTGGTGCTATATCAAAATTAATATTAGATATAGTAGTTTCATTGTCATCAGAAATCACCATAACTTCAGGTATAGATGCTTGTAGACTATGATAACCACATTTTGGGATATATGCCGTTACTAATCCAGTACCAGAGCTCAAAGCTGCTCTACTTGCTAAATTAACAGCACCGATTTTCCCATAGCTACCACCTAAAATCATAACGTGT
The DNA here is from genome assembly GCF_016744625.1 of Winogradskyella sp. Taxonomy (GTDB): domain Bacteria; phylum Bacteroidota; class Bacteroidia; order Flavobacteriales; family Flavobacteriaceae; genus Winogradskyella. The sequence continues at coordinate 12,478 of NZ_JADGDZ010000042.1, read as the reverse complement.
CCAAAATCACCTTTATGCGAAAACTTTTCTCTTGGTTTATAAAATGGTAAAACTTCGAGCTTCGAAATTAATTCAACTTCAGTTTCAGTTTGCATTAAATAATCTCTATCAATACCAATATCTAATGCTTCCCATTGTATAGAATACTTTGCGGTTTCAGGCAAAAAGAATATAAATTTAGGTGATTGAAAACTCAACGTATAGTTGGCATAAACCACAGCATTTTCATCTTCAACAGCTTTATCAGTGTATACTCCTGATGGAATATCAATCGCTAAAGTAAAAGCTTTAGAGGCTTTAAATTTTTGAAACAATTCTTGTACCCAATCATTTGGTGAACGATTTAATCCAATTCCAAATACAGCATCAACAATAATATCGTCAGCATGAAATTCTGGAAAATCTGCTTGACAGGTCAACACCTTTGGCCAATCTTTAGTTACATTTTTAATACGGTCATAGTTGATTAAAAAATCCTTAGAACGCTTATCACTACAATTAACTATATAGGTAATTACATTATAACCATGGGTAATTAAATGCCTTGCCAACACCAATCCGTCACCACCATTATTACCTATTCCGCAAAACACATGTATCGGTACTTGAGCGCCTTGCATACGCATATGCATCCAATTAAAAATTTGAGTTCCAGCACGTTCCATTAAATCTGTAGATGATATTTTTTGACGTTCTGTAGTTAATTTATCTCCTTCGTAAATTTGTTCTTTTGAAAATAGTTTCATCTGTTAATGTCTATTGTTTTTTGACTGTCACATGGAACATCAATATAGTCTTTCCCCTTTGCGCAGAAATTCAGCTAAGATGTTTCATGTGAATAATTTAAAACCTGATGTAAATCGCTAGTTATATTTCATTTTTAATATAAAGACTAGCTCTTTTTTACCAATTCCCTAAAACTGAGATATTAGTTTTTTTATTGTTGTAAAAATAATACATTTGACAAGTAATGACGAAAAAAAGAAACATATCAATAAATACAATGGCACACACAATCCGTATGTCTATTTCTATGTTTTTTATTTCAACTATTATTACCCTTTTGGGTAATCTATAAATATGTTCTCCGTCCCTTTTTGTCTATACAGACATTCTATTTCTCTTAAATATAAAATATTATGAAAGTTCTCAAGTTTGGTGGAACATCAGTAGGTTCAGCCGAAAATATAAATAAAGTTATCTCAATTTTAGAACAGCAATCTAAAAGTTCTAAAATAGCCGTTGTCGTTTCAGCGGTTGGTGGTATTACAGATAAATTATTAGAAGCTGCAAATCTAGCTTGTAATAAAGATTTAGAATACAAACACGTTTACAATGGCATTTGGTCTCGACACAATAAAGTCATAGAAGGGCTTTTTGAAAATTCCAAAAATGATAAAAGTCTTCAAAATGAACACGAAGAATTACATGACTTGATTTCAGAAAAATTAAAAGAGCTCAGAAGTCTTTTAGATGGTATTTATTTGATTAACGAATTATCGCCTAAAACTAGAGATAAACTCTTAAGTTTTGGAGAAGCCTTATCTTCAACGATAATATATCATACTCTTAAGTCTAGAAACCTAGATGCGACTTTAAAAAACTCTCAAGATTTAATCGTTACCGATTTAAATTTTAATAATGCATTAGTGAATTTTAAAACCACCAATGCAAATATTCAATCATTTTTCAAATCAAACTCTAAGTCTATAATTTTATTACCAGGTTTTGTTTCAAAATCTGCAAGTGGAGAAATCACAACTTTAGGTCGTGGTGGATCTGATTATACTGCTGCGATTATTGCCGCAGCTTTAGATGCTAATGAATTACAGATTTGGACAGATGTTAGTGGTATGTTTACTACCAATCCAAAATTGGTAAAACAAGCGGCTCCAATTGTAGAGTTATCTTATCAAGAAGCTGTGGAATTATCACATTTTGGTGCTAAAGTATTATATCCTCCTACAGTGATGCCTGTTCTTAAAAAGAAAATTCCTATTGTGATTAAAAACACAATGGATCCTGAGGCAATTGGCACTACAATTACTGAAGATACACAATCAAACGGTTCACCTGTAAAAGGTCTAAGTAATATAGACAATATTGCACTCTTAACCTTACAAGGCAATGGTATGGTTGGCGTACCAGGCTTTAGCAAACGCTTGTTTGAAACACTAGCACAAGAAAAAATTAACATTATATTAATCACACAGTCTTCTTCAGAGCATTCTATTTGTTTTGGGATTTCTGCCAATGATGCACAACGTGCTAAAGAAGCTATTGATGAGGTTTTTGAATATGAAATTACGCTTCAAAAAATAGATCCAATAGTTATAGAGAATGATTTATCAATTATAGCAGTAATTGGTGATAAAATGAAAAGTCATCAAGGAATAAGTGGTAAAATGTTTAGCACACTTGGCAAGAATAACGTGAACATTAGAGCTATTGCTCAAGGCGCTTCAGAACGTAATATTTCTGCTGTAATTCATAAGAACGATGTTAAAAAAGCATTGAATAGTTTACACGAACAATTCTTCGAAATCAAAACCAAACAGATCAACTTATTTATTACTGGTGTTGGAAATGTTGGTGAACGTCTTATTGAACAGATAAAACAACAGCATACATTCTTAAAAGAAAATCTTCAAATTAGCATACGCATTATTGGTATGTCTAACTCTAGGAAAATGGTTTTCAACGAAGATGGTATTAATCTTAATGATTGGGTTTCGGAATTCGACTTTGCAGAAAAGGCTAGCCTTGAAGGATTCTTAAAAACCGCTGTTAAGATGAATCTTAGAAATAGTATTTTTGTTGATATTACTGCTAACGAAAATGTAGCTAGCTTTTATGCGGATTATTTAAAGCACAGTATAGCAGTTGTAGCTTGTAGTAAAATAGCTAGTTCTAGTAGTTATGAATCTTATATTAACTTACATAACTTATCAAGAAAGTACAACGCACCTTTCCTTTATGAAACTAATGTTGGTGCAGCTTTACCAATAATTAACACATTAAATAACTTAGTAGCCTCAGGAGATAAAGTTACTAGTATACAAGCTGTATTGTCTGGGAGCTTAAACTTTGTGTTCAATAATTTCAGTGATCGAAGCAACTTCCATGATACTGTAAAACGTGCGCAATTTGAAGGTTATACAGAACCAGATCCTAGAATTGATCTTAGCGGAATTGATGTCGCTAGAAAAGTCTTAATATTAGCTAGAGAAAATGGTGCTGAAATGGAAATTGATGATATTGAAGTAGAACCATTTTTAACCAAAACAAATTTAGAAAGTACAACTGTAGATGATTTTTATGACACATTAAAGCATGACGAAGCGCATTTCCAAAAATTATATGCTTCTGCAAAAGAAAAAAATTGTCAACTAAAATATGTTGCGGAATATGACAATGGTAAAGCTAAAGTAGGACTTCAAGAAATACCAGAAGGGCATGCATTTTATAATTTAGAAGGAAAAGACAATATTGTGATGTTTTATACTGAACGTTACCCAAAACAACCCTTAATTATTAAAGGTGCTGGTGCTGGTGCAGATGTCACTGCTTCTGGTTTATTTGCTGACATTATAAGAATTGCTAATAACTAAACATGAAAAACGAAATCAAAATATTCTCACCTGCAACTGTAGCCAATGTGGCTTGCGGATTCGATGTACTTGGTTTTTGTTTAGATACTATTGGAGATGAAATGGTCATCAGAAAAACAGAAGAAAAAGGTATTAGAATTACTAAAATCGAAGGCTACGATTTACCATACGAAGCTGAAGAAAATGTGGCTGGCGTTTCTGCTTTAGCAATGTATAATGAGCTAAATCCAGATTGTGGTTTTGAGATTGAAATCTATAAGAATATAAAACCAGGAAGTGGAATTGGAAGCAGTTCGGCGAGTGCAGCTGGTAGTGTTTATGGAATGAATGAATTACTCGGAAGACCTCTAGACAAAACAAAACTAACCTTCTATGCTATGAAAGGCGAAGCATTAGCTAGCCAATGCGAACATGCAGATAATTTAGCTCCTGCTATTTTTGGAGGTTTTACTTTAGTAAAAAACGCTTGTCCATTGCAAGTTTTAGAGCTTCCTACTCCATCCGATTTATACGCAACTTTAATTCATCCACAGATTGAAATAAAAACGTCTGAGTCTAGAGCTATTTTGCCAAAGGAGATTCCGTTGCAAAATGCGATAACGCAATGGGCAAATGTTGGCAGCTTAGTACATGGTTTGCATACATCAGATTATAAGTTAATAAAAGATGCTTTAAACGATGTTGTTATTGAACCGTATCGTAAACAACTCATTCCACATTTTGATGATGTGAAAAATACTGTTTTAGAAGCTGGCGCATTAGGTTGTGCTATTTCTGGCTCTGGTCCTTCTATTTTTGCATTGAGTAAAGGAGAAAACACTGCCAAAAAAGTTGAGCAGGCCATGCATAACGTGTATTCAAAATCAAATATACACTTCGAAACTTACGTTTCTAAAATTAATACCCAAGGTATAAAAACACTATAATGAACTATTACTCACTCAATAGAAAAGCACCTAACATAACTTTTTCTGAAGCAGTAGTCAGAGGACTTGCACCAGATAAAGGTTTGTATTTCCCTGAATCAATTACACCTTTAGAACCTTCATTTTTTGAAACTATAGAAGGTAAATCTAATACTAAAATTGCTTTTGAAGCGATAAAACAATTCATAGTTCCTGAGATTCCTGAAGACGTTTTAAAAACTATTGTTGAGGAAACATTAAATTTCGATTTCCCTGTTGTAGAAATCAATGAAAATATTTCTACACTAGAGTTGTTTCATGGACCTACAATGGCTTTTAAAGACGTTGGAGCACGATTTATGGCGAGATGTTTAGGGTATTTTAATAAAACCAATACTAATGACGTTACTGTTTTAGTAGCAACTTCTGGAGATACAGGAGGTGCTGTAGCAAATGGGTTTTTAAGTGTTAAAGGTGTGAATGTTGTAATTCTTTATCCAAGCGGAAAAGTAAGTGATATCCAAGAAAAACAATTAACTACTCTAGGACAAAACATTACAGCTTTAGAAGTAGATGGTGTTTTTGACGATTGCCAAGATATGGTAAAGCGTGCTTTTATGGATGTCGAGTTAACAAGCAAAATGCAATTAACTTCTGCAAACTCTATAAACATTGCACGTTGGTTACCACAACTCTTCTACTTCTTATTTACATACAAACAATTAAAATCAAAACACAAGGATATTGCATTCTCTGTACCAAGTGGAAACTTTGGAAATATTTGCGCTGGTATGGTCGCACAAAAATTAGGCTTACCAGTAAAACAATTTATTGCAGCCAATAATACCAATGATACGGTTGTTAATTATATGACAACACAATCTTACGAACCAAAACCTTCTGTACAAACCATTAGTAATGCTATGGATGTTGGTAATCCAAGTAATTTTATAAGAATACAAGAATTACACAACAATAATTTTGAAGCTTTAAAAGCGAATTTATGCTCTTTTAGTTATACAGATGAAGAAACTAAAACTGCGCTTTTAGAATTATATAAAGATTATGATTATGTAGCTGATCCACATGGAGCTGTTGGTTATTTAGGAGCGAAAGAATATTTAAAAAATAGTGATGCTCATGTGGTTTTTTTAGAAACTGCTCATCCTACAAAATTCTTAGGTGTAGTTGAGGATGTTATTGAGCAAACTATTCCATTGCCTCCTCAAATTGAAGCGGTTATGGATAAAGAGAAGGTTGCTATTTCTGTTAGTTCTTATGATGAATTAAAGAGGTTTTTGCTAAGATAAACTCCCTTGTGATTTCTAGATTAATTAGTGGTTCTTTAATTGTTGAATCTCTTTTAATCAAATATAATTCAAAATCGATTTCCAAAATTTAATCTGCTAGAGCATGATTTTTATCATATCCAATATGGATATGTATTCTTATTTTTATAATTGATAATCAAACAGAAATGCCTACTACTGTTTAATTATACTTACATAATACTTACATAATACTTTTAGAAACTAAAAAAAATATCATGCGAATACAAGTAAAAGATTTTATGTCAACTCCGGTTACAACAGCAATGGCAGATCATAACGTTTTAGAAATTAGAATGCTTATGAAGGAAAAAGGGATTCACGCAATTCCAATTATTAAGTATTCAAATGATAAACTAAAAGTAGATATAACTATTAAAGGCATTATAACTGCAACGGATTTAAGTAAAGAAATAAGCGACTACGCACCTATAGAAAATATACTAAACACTAAAAGTGTCCATGTTGTTCATGTAGATTCTAGTGCTAAATCGGCTGCAAAAATGATGTTAAAGCATGATGTGCATCATATAGTTGCAATGGAAGAGGGAGAAATAAAAGGTATGATTAGTTCTTTAGATTTTGTGAAATTAGTTGCTGAACATTCTCTGGAATAATAACAATTTGTAAAAAGGAGCAACAGAGCTACTAATTCAATGCTTCAAAAATTACCATTTGATTTTCTGTCATTAGATTCTTTATTTTTTCATTTTTCACTACCTTAGTCTATACATAAAGAAACTATCCAATCAATAAATTAACCTTGTCTATAACCATGAAATTATTTAAAACAGTAGATAAGATATTTGCTAGATTTGGAAACATAAGAGCAATGGAAAGAACTCACGTTGATTCTTTTACAGAAGGCTTAATAGCTGAGATTAAAGGAGATAAAATTGCTGAATCAGATTTTGGACAATTATATACTACCTATCAAAATTTATCTGGTTATGATTTTCTTAATGTTTCTCTATTAAGTGGTACTAATATAAAAACTTATAAAGGTTGTTATCTAATTTTTGAATTACCCAATAATACTACTATCACTCTACCTTCTGACACTAAAGAAATAGAATCAGATTTTTCAAATGTTTCAAATAGATATCTTACAAAGATTACTTTTATTGTTAATAAATCAGAGCAAGAAATAATTTCAAAAGGAAACTTTAATAAAGTATTTCTTAATTTTAAGAAAAAGTCCTTACCAATGGATAAAGTTTAATAAGCGCTCTGATAATTCAAAATTTAAATTCAGCAATTGACTAACCATAAAATATTACAAACCAAAAGACTAAGTATCAGACCTGTCATTACAGAAGATGCCACGTTCATTTTAGAGCTAATGAACTCACCTAAATGGATAAAAAATATTGGTGATAGAAACATAAGAACGGTTGAAGAAGCAGAAAACTATATTAAAGAAAAAGCCTTTCCTCAACTTAAAGAATTCGGTTATGGTAATAACGTTATAATTAGAAAAGGAGACAATACAAAACTGGGTACTTGTGGATTATATCGCAGAGAAGGCAAGAAAGATCCAGATATTGGTTTTGCCTTTTTACCAGTATATGAAGGTAAAGGATATGCTTTTGAAGCTTCTCATAAAATAATGATTTCTGCTAAAGAAGACTATGACTTAAAAGAATTGAGTGGTTATACGCTTAAAGACAATTTAGCCTCAAGAAAACTATTAGAACGTTTAGGTTTTAATTTGAAAGGTATTGGTAAACTACCAAGTAGTGACGAAGATTTATTGCATTATCATCGTGAATTAGACTTTTAATAACTGTTCTATTACATTTCATCCCAAATAAGCGTAGCTTTATATACTTTTTAGTTTCCGAATCATTAGAATAACTACATTTATAGGTATTTAAGTCAATTTAGTTATGAAGTCGGTTTATTTTATCATCATTTTTTTAGTCTCATTTTTAAGTACTGCACAACAGTTGGCCTTAGAAACCGGTCTTGATGCTACAGTAAATGAAACTTCAGGCTTGCTTTATCTTAGTAATACACTAATTACACACAATGATTCTGCGACAACAAATCAATTATTTGATGTAGATACATCGACTGGTGCTGTAACAAGAACAGTGACCATAACTAATGCCTCAAATAGTGACTGGGAAGATTTAACTCATGACGGAACCTATATCTACATTGGCGATTTTGGTAATTATCGTGGAGACAGAACGAATTTAAAAATCTATCGCATAGCCATTGCAGACTATTTTGCTAGTACTTCAGTAACCGCAGATATTATAAACTTTAGTTACACCAATCAAACAGATTTTACACCAAGTCCTTTAGCTACAAATTTCGATGCAGAAGGGTTAATTCATTATAATAATAAGCTTTATGTTTTTTCTAAAAACTGGCTAAATGGTAATACAAATATCTACGAGTTATCTAAAGTTCCTGGTACGCATAGTATTTCTATGATTGATACTATTAGCGCACAAGGTCTAATTTCTGGTGCAACGTACAATGACTTAAATAATGAAATTGTACTTATAGGTTATGATGTAAATGGTGGATTTGTAATTCAGTTAAATGGATTCAATTCTGGTTTGTTTTCTAACGGTTCTGTAGTAAAAACATCTATGAGTGTTCCTGCTAATTACTCACCACAAATTGAAGGTATTATTCCCATCAATGCAAATGAATATTATGTATCTGCTGAAGAAAATTCTCCTGCAGCTTCAGGTTTATTTAGTTTTAATGCTTCAACTTTGAGTATTAAAACTTTAGATAATCCTTCAGTTTCATTTTACCCTAATCCTGCAAAACAAAGTATTACACTGAGCCATGACGATTGCATCACAAAGATTTACGCGATTACAGGACAGTTGGTAAAAACGTCTTCAAACAAAAAAATTGATATTTCTGATTTAACGACTGGAGTTTATTTAGTGAAGCTTCAACAAGGAGCAAATCAAAATTCTACAATAAAAAGATTAATTGTCCAATAAAAGTGAATTGAACTACAACGGAAAAATATTTAAGCCAATAAAAACAACTAAGAATAGTGAAACGTCTAATGAGACTATTTTTGAGTATAAACAAAATGGAAATATTTTAACTTCAGATTATTCTGGAGGTCATATTAAACAAGGACATCTTATAGGAATTGTGGCTAAAGACGGAACTATTGAAATGCGCTACCATCAGGTAAACTTGGATGATATTTTAATGACAGGAACATGTGTTTCTAAACCTGAAATGTTACCAAATGGAAAAATTAGACTTCACGAAAAATGGAAATGGACTTCTGGTGATTTCTCTGAAGGAGAATCTATTATTGAAGAGCAATAATACTAAAGATGCTGAAATAAATTCAGTATGACAAATAAGAATGTTTATTTACCTATCCTAAAATTCTAACCAACAATTCTTTAAGTAAGTCTCCTTGAGGTATAGCATTAGAGCCAACACCTTTACTTTTAACATCAAATTCGCGCAACAAACCAATCACTGAACTCACTTTTCTCATCGGATAATTACGAGCTGCGGTTAGGTATTCATTCACAAAATAAGGATTCACTTTTAAAGCAGAAGCGACACTACGTGGATTCTTATCTGACATGCCATGAAGGTGCAATAACTGAGAAAAGAAATTAAATAGTAAAGCGACAGTAACCACCATAGGATTATCCTTTGGATTGTCTGCAAAATACTTCGCAATCTGATGTGCTTTCACCACATTCCGTTCTCCTACAGCTTTTCGTAGTTCGAAATTATTAAAATCTTTACTAATTCCTATATTCGCTTCTATATGCTCTGGAGTAATTTGAGTGCCTTCTGGTAAAACAATTTTAAGTTTATTAAGCTCGTTATCTATTTTACCTAAGTCAGTTCCTAAAAACTCCACAAGCATTTGTGCTGCTTTTGGAGAGATATTATAATTCTGACCAGATAAAACACGTCTTATCCAATCCGAAACTTGATTTTCATAAAGTTTTTTGCTTTCAAAAACAACACCAACTTTTTTTATGGCCTTATAAAGTGCTTTTCTTTTGTCTAGCTTTTTGTACTTATAATTTACGACTAACACAGTTGTAGGCTGAGGGTTTTCAACATATTTTGCTAGTTTTTCAATCGTTCTGCTTAAGTCCTGAGCTTCTTTAACAATAACTACTTGGCGTTCTGCCATCATAGGATAACGCTTGGCATTACTCACAATATCATCAATAGATACATCCCGACCATACAATACCATTTGGTTAAATCCTTTTTCAGCTTCATCTAAAACATTGTTTTCAATATAATCTGAAATCTTATCAATGTAATACGCCTCCTCACCCATTAAAAAATAAATAGGCTTAAGATCTCCCTTTTTTATTGCTGCAACTAATTGTTTTACGTCGTCCAATATCTTACTTCTTTGTCTGTTCGAGTTTTGACCTTAGTCAAACTTGTCGATAAAATTTTCTTCAAAAATCACTCGAAGTGACATTATAATTTTAATTTTGTGTAGTGCAAGAACTCAACTTTCCTAAGTTTGAATACCGCTTCAAAAGTACAGAAAATAAAGTTTCTATTTTTGATGTGATTCGGAAAAAATTCATCATTCTACAACCCGAAGAATGGGTGCGACAACACTGTGTACATTATTTAATTAATGAGAAAAAATTCCCTAAATCACTCATTAATGTTGAAAAGGAGCTTACTATAAACGGTTTAAAAAAACGCTATGACATTGTAATTTTTAATTCTGATGGTAGTATTTATTTAATCGTTGAATGCAAATCGCATAAAATAAAAATAGATCAAACTACTTTTGATCAAATAGCACGTTACAATCTAATTCTAAAAGCATCTTATCTTATGGTAACTAATGGTTTAAATCACTATTATTGCCAAATGGATACTGAAACTGAACGCTATTCGTTTTTAAAAGAGATTCCGAATTACTCAAAAGACTAAATGCTACAAACCAAAGACATAGCTGTTGTTATTTTAAACTGGAACGGAAAAGCACTACTCGAACAGTTTCTACCTTCTGTTGTGAAGTATTCTAGTACTGCTCAAATTTATGTGGCTGATAATGCATCAACTGATGATTCTGTGGTTTTTGTTTCTGAACATTTCCCGACCATAAAATTGATTCAGAATACTAAAAATGGAGGTTATGCAAAAGGTTACAATGATGCACTTGCATCTATAGATGAACCTATACTCTGCTTACTTAATAGTGATATTGAAGTTACAGAGAACTGGCTTCAACCAATCATAGATGAGTTTAACACCAATTCTGAAACAGCGATAATTCAACCAAAAATATTAGACTTTAAAAACAAATCTCATTTTGAATATGCTGGTGCTGCTGGTGGTTTTATAGATAAGTATGGTTTTCCATATTGTCGTGGTCGAATTTTTGATACTATTGAAAAAGACCATGGGCAATACAATGATACAAGAGATATCTTTTGGGCTTCTGGTGCGTGCCTTTTTATTAGAAATTCAATATTTAAAACTTTAAACGGGTTTGACGAATCCTACTTTGCACATATAGAAGAAATTGATTTGTGTTGGCGCGCTTATAACACAAATCATAAGGTGAAATATGTTGGTACATCAACTGTATATCATGTTGGTGGTGCTACATTGAGTAATACAAATCCTAAAAAAACCTATCTCAACTTTAGAAATAGTCTTTTTACTTTGGTAAAACATACAGATAAAAATGTGTTTTTTAGAACTGTTACAAGAATGAAATTAGATGGTATTGCTGCCATTAGGTTTTTGTTTCAATTAAAACCACAATACTTATTGGCTATTCTTAAAGCACATGGCTCATTTTACAGGAATTTAGGTCAGCTATTAAAACAGCGTAAGCAATTACCAAAGCGACCAAATTACTACGAAACCAACTCAATTGTTTGGTCTTATTTTATTAAAAAACGCACAAAATTCTAATTGTTCATAAAACTGTTAAAGTTTTTGTTAATCCATGTATAGTCGATTCTTCTTTTCTATAATTTTGAGTTGTTATAATTAACAATTAAAATTACGATTCAATTATGAAGAAATTAATGTTATTAAGTGTTTGCTCAATGTTGTTGTTAGCGTCTTGCGTGTCGAAGAAAGATTACCTAGCACTTGAAGCAGAACAAAAAGAAACTCAAGATTTATTAAATAGTGCAACGGTAAAACTCAATAAGTGTTTATCTGATGCTTCTGCTGCAAATGCAAGAGTAGAAACTATGAAAGATCAGTTAGCAGATTTACGTAAATCTAATCAAGATTTAATTGACACAAAAGGAAACTTAACAACCTTAACCCAAAAAGGTGCTGATAACCTTGAAAAATCTTTAGAAAGTTTAAAAGAAAAAGACTTAAAAATATCACGTTTACAAGATGCTTTAACTAAAAAAGACAGTGTAACATTAGCAATTGTTACTAGCCTTAAAAAAGCAGTTGGTATCAGTGATCCAGATATAGAAGTTAACGTAGAAAAAGGTGTTGTGTTTATTTCTATTGCTGATAAATTATTATTTAAAAGCGGAAGTTATAATGTAACAGATAGAGCTAATGAAATCCTTGCTAAGGTTGCAAAGGTTATAAATAGCAAGCCAGACTTTGAGGCTATGGTAGAATCGCATACTGATAACAAGTCTTATAGCAAACC
>NZ_JADGDZ010000002.1 GCF_016744625.1 Winogradskyella sp. | reverse complement strand
CAACAGGGTCTTGTTCTACAGTTAGGATACTTCCTTTTTCTTCAAGAAATTTATAAGCATATTTTTCAACTTCTTGTGAAGATAAATCTTCATATGCGAATTCGCTGCCAACAAATGGTCCAGACTTATTATTAGATGAAATTCTTTTTACACGTTTAATAGAAGGTAAGTATAACCATTGATCATCTGAGCCAATTTTGTGTGTAAAAGTTAGCGTAGAAGTACCTTTTACATCTTTAGGACTATTAAATACAATTAGAGATTTGTCTCCATCTTCTGTTAGTTCTAATGTCTTTGTAGTTAATAAACGTTCACTAGTTTGACCATTTTTATTTTTCAAGGTCATTTTTAATTCTACTGTAGAACTATTGAAACCTAAATCAGCTGTTTCGGCAGCTTTTGCGATTTCTAATCCACGATCTTCAGAAGATTGTGCAAAAAGTCCAACTGTACTTAAAAGAATTAATGTTAAGATTATTGTTTTCATGTTGTTTGTGTTTTATTGGATTATTTATCAAGAATTACTTTTGTGAATTCCTTTTTTTGAATGATTTTTTCTTTCTTTTTACTAGTCAGAATTAATAATGAAGGCAATAAAATAAAGTCAATTATTAAAGCACTTGTTATAATGATTACTGTAATTCTTGCCATGTAACTATTTAATGCAAATGAAGATGTTGAAAGCACTGCAAATCCGGCTAATAATACAATTGTTGTTGTTACAAGAGCTTTTCCAACAGTTTCGAAAGCATACACAACAGCTTGTTTGGCATCATATCCTAACTCTCTCCTTGCTCTTAAGAATTTACTCATAAAGTGAACAGTATCATCAACTATTATTCCTAAAGTCATACCAAAAACGATTACCATTCCTGTATTGATTTGCCCTTTGTAGAGTGCCCAAATTCCGAATCCAACAAGAACTGGTGTTACGTTTGGAATGATACTTAATAAGCCAAGTTTGAAGTTTCTTAAGGCTAACATAAGTACCAATGAAATTAAAATAAGTGCTATTATATTTCCATTAAACATACTTTCTGCTTGTCTGAAACCTAGTTTAGAAAACATTAGCATTGGACTTACAGCTATGGCATGCATTTCGGTTGGTGTATTATCAATTAACCATTGCTCACTTTTTTCAGCAAAAGCAATCATTTCTGGACTGTCAAGATTTTTCAATGTAACCGTTACACGAGATTCTGATTTATCGACATTTATCTGGTTGTTAAGATCTAATCCAAAAGGTAAAGACAGTTCATATAGTAATAAGTATTGGGCTGCTTCTTCACGATTGTCAGGAACATGATAAAAATGTTCATCATCTCCATGCATTGATCGATTTACACGTCTTGCAACTTCACTAAAAGCATTTACGTGAACAACTTCTGGTTGTTCGTTCAACCAATCCTCAAAAGCATTTAGCTTTGTAAGGTATTCTGGATTATTAATTCCTCCACTTTCTCCACTACCTACAGAAAACTCGATATTGTAGATTCCAGTTAAGTTTTCGCTTATATAATCGGTGTCTGTTCTAAAGGTTACACTCTCATCAAAGTAATTTATAAACTCGTCATTGAATGTGTTTTTTGTTGCCAAAAGGGATAAGCCACCAATTATAATTAGAGAAATAATAGTAAGTCTTAATGGTTGTTTTGCAACTAGATTCCCTAAAGAGGAGTACCAATTTTTATTTGTTTTAGTACTTTCCTTTTTCGCTTTAGTTTTTACTGGAAATATTGCCATCAATGCTGGAAGCGCAGTTGTTGAGAAAAGAAATGCCATTGTCATTCCAAAGGCTGTAATGTTACCTAAATCCCAAAAAGGAGGAACATCACCAAAGTTCATTGTAAGAAAACCGATAACAGTCGTTAAACTCGTAATGAAAACTGGCATAAAATTTAAACGTATCGATTCGATTAAGGCATCAACTTTATTAAGACCGTCTTGACGCATTTTCTGTAACATAGTTATCAGTATATGTATACTATCTGCTACTGCGAGGGTAAGAATCATGGTCATAAATGTTGCAGAAGGAGGTGTTAATTTAATACCCATTATACCAATAAACCCAATAGCACTCATAATTGAGAACATAACGACAACTAATGTAGCTATAGTGCTATAAATATTTCTAGTTAATATAAATGTGGTTATAATGACAATAATTAGCATTAGCATTGTCAATGCCATATCTGCCATTGAAGACTCGAAAAATGCTGTGTTTAATGGAACAAGACCAGATGTATGTACTTCAAAGTTTGGATGTTTCTCTTTGAATTCTGAAATCATATTCCTAGTAAACATTGTGACCTCAGGAATTTCTTTAGCACTATCAACACCAGGAAGTTTAACAGTAATATTAATTGCAGTTACACTTCCTTTTTCATTAAGAATGCGATTGACTAATAATGGTTCTTTTAAAGCTTTTTCTCTTATTTCAGCAATTTCATTATCATTTTTTAAAGAGGATTCATAAGACAAATCATCTACATACAAATCATCGCCTTCTGCACTTGTATGCTGAAAGTTTGTTAATGCGTCTACTCTAGACGAATACGGTGTGTTCCATGATTCTGCTGTTAATTTTTCAATAGCTGTTAAATTTTCTTTTGTAAATAAGTTGCCATTAGAAGGGGATAAGACAATTATGACATTATCATCTTTTGTGTATTTTTCTTGTAGCGCATCAAAAGCTTCTAGTTCAGGATTTGATTCACTAAAGAATACATGATAATCTCCATCAAATTCCATTTCCCCTTGAGAACCTAATCCTAAAGCAAGGATGAAAGTTCCTATTAAAACCAGCCATTTATTTTTAATAACAAATTTTGCCCATTGTTTAGCAAACATGTTTGTAGTATTTTTTACTTTTTTTAGTGCATTCATTTTTTTGATTGTTTTAGTTGACCAGTCGATTACTGATGTTGATCTATTAATTCGTTTGTTTACATATAAGACGATTCTGATTATATGTTAGGGGACAATTATTGAAAGAATTTAATAAATGACCAGTCGTCTATTAGTTGATTAAAAAAAATTATTTTAAAAGTACGTTTCTTATCATATTCATTGCATTATCTATAGGATAAGAGCTTTTCATTTCTTTCATACTTATCATAGCACCTTTTCCAGCATCTTCTATAAAGGCAGCAATATCTTCTGAACTCATCATGTTTTTTATTTCTCCTAAGTCTTTTGCTTCTTGAATGACATCAGTAATCGTCGATATAATTATTTGATCGTGAATCAAAATTGCTGTTCTAATTTTTTCACTATGCTCAGCCATTTCATTTCCTATATTGCAAGCCATACATCCCATTTTGCATTCCAATTCATTTTTTAAGATATTAATCCTGAATTCATGAAAATCTAAAAGTCTTTGTTTAGGAGATAATGATTTATTCTCCAAAATCGCTTTTGCAGGAGTAAACATCAAACAAAAATATTTATCTATGGCTTTCACCACAAAGTCCTCTTTGCTTTCAAAATAAAAATAGAAAGAACCTTTAGGAATACCAGCAACCTTTACAATATCATTGACACTTGTTGCATTGTAACCTTTAGACCAAAGCAACTCCATTCCTTTTTCTAAAAGAGCATCAGCTTTAAGATCGTGTTTTAAGGTTTTAGTCATTTTGAATTTTAATATTGCAAATATATGACCACTCGTCTAGTAATTGAGATTTTTAAATGTTAAATTTATTATAAACAAAAGTGGTTTGAGTGTAATGCGTTCAAAAACAATATTTTGTGGTTATTTTTTTATTCTCCCAACTGCGCAGCTTACAAAAGATTTAGCCTTTTTGGGTAAAGAATTTGTTTCTCCTGCAATAGGATATCCCAAGTCAGATAATTTCTTTTTTACTGAGTCAAAATTTGTTTCATCCATATAGCTAAAACTAACTTCGTCTGTTTCATTATCAACAGTAACTTTAGAAATGCCATCTAATTTAGATAACTGTGTTACTATAGTGTTTGCGCAACCATGGCATTTAAGGTTTTGGATGTTTATAGAAATACTTTTCATATATAATTTTTGTCAAACTGAGCGCAGTCAAAGTTAATTTGTGTAGAAAACTGAATAGGTTCCGACTGCGCTCAACCCGTCAGTATAGTTATTTATAAAGTTGTAGGACAAACAAAATCAGTAGTTGGCAAATCGGTTTTCTTAATAGCACCAAATCCACCTGCTACATCAATTAAGTTATTAAACCCTCTAGCCTTTAAAATAGAAGCTGCAATTACCGAACGATAACCACCTGCGCAATGTATGTAGTAGGTTTTGTCTTTGTTAACTTCGTTCATTTTTTCGTTGATAAAGTCTAATGACAAATGCTGGGCATTTTCTAAGTGCATAGATTGGTATTCACCATCTTTACGAACATCTAGAATATTAATATCACTAGTTTTTGCGCAGTTAGCAAATTCTTCTGCAGAAATAGATTCTAACGTTTCAATATCTTTTCCTGCTGATGACCATGCTTCAATACCTCCTTCTAAATAACCAAGTGTGTTATCATAACCAACACGAGATAATCGTGTAACAGTCTCAGCTGACTTTCCTTTAGGAACCACTAAAACAATAGGTTGTTTTAAATCTGTAATTAAAGCACCAACCCAAGGAGCAAAAGAGCCATTCAAGCCAATAAATATAGAATTTGGTATATGTCCTTTTATATAGTCCGATTCTGGTCTTACATCTAAAACTAATGCAGATTCATGATTTGCTAAAGCTTCAAACTCTTCAGGGTTAAGCGCAACATCACCAGTTTTTAGAACGGTATCAAAAGCGTCATAACCCATTTTATTCATCATGGCATTTTTAGCGAAATATTGTGGAGGTGGCGCAATACCATCAAGCACTTCAGTTACAAATTCTGCTTTTGTCATATCTGCACGTAAGGCGTAATTTGTTTTCTTTTGATCACCTAAAACACCAACAGTTTCTTTGCTTAAGTTTTTACCACAAGCAGAACCTGCACCATGAGCAGGATATACAATGACATCATCTGCCAAAGGCATAATTTTATTTCGAAGAGAATCAAATAACATTCCTGCTAAATCTTCCTTAGTCAAATCAGATTTTATTGCCAAATCAGGTCGTCCAACATCACCTAGGAATAAAGTGTCTCCAGAAAAGATGGCGTAATCTTTTCCGTTTTCATCTTTTAGTAAATAGGTTGCAGACTCTAAAGTATGACCAGGAGTGTGCAAAATTTTGATGGTTAGTTTTCCTAATTTAAGTTCTTCTCCATCGATTGCAGCATGGATATCATAATCTGTAGTGGCTCCAGGACCAAAAACAATCGTCGCTCCAGTTTTATTTGCTAAATCTACATGCCCAGAGACAAAATCTGCATGAAAATGCGATTCTAGAATATACTTAATTTTTGCATTATTAGAATCAGCTTTATCAATGTATTGCTGAATTTCTCTTAACGGATCAATTATAGCAACTTCACCATCTGACTCAATGTAATAAGCACCTTGTGCTAGACATCCTGTATATAATTGTTCAATTTTCATTCTTAATATATTTATGATGCAAATTTACGAAACTTCATTTTTTGAAATGTGATATTTATCACAAAGTATTAAATGAGCTCTTTATATAAGATATAAACTGCCATTACTATGGTGAAATATCCAAATCCTTTTTTTAATCGTTTAGCACTAATTTTTTTAGATAATGCTAGTCCTATAAAAATCCCAAAGATTGAGATAATCGTAAACGTAAGGAGAAACTGCCAATCTATAATTAACGTTTTTATGTCACCTAAGAATCCTACTAAAGATTGGATCGCAATAATAAATAAGGATGTACTGATTGCCTTTTTTATAGGCAGTTTTACTAGTAAGACTAATGCTGGAACTATTAAAAACCCACCTCCAGCTCCAACTAAACCTGCTAAAACACCAATACCTATTGCCTGTGTGCCAATTG
This sequence comes from Winogradskyella sp., assembly GCF_016744625.1. Classification (GTDB taxonomy): domain Bacteria; phylum Bacteroidota; class Bacteroidia; order Flavobacteriales; family Flavobacteriaceae; genus Winogradskyella. The sequence continues at coordinate 102,921 of NZ_JADGDZ010000002.1, read as the reverse complement.
CGAAATAGTGCATTTTATCAAATTCTTTAATTTCTGTATCACTATCTATTTCTTTAGATTTAATCATAGACCAGCCTGCTAAAAGCATAATTAAAGCAAATAAAAGCATTATAAAAAGTGAATTGGTAAGTTTGAAACTACCAATAGAAAATATGACTTCTGGTAAGTTTGGGATTACTAAACTTCTTACCATAAAGACAGTAATTATTGAAGGAACAGCAAATATTATTGCCGTTTTAAAGTCTATTCGATTTTGTTTAATATTTCTTAGAGTACCTACTAATGCCGTACTACCTACCACAAAAAGCGAATAGGCTGTTGCAGCAATAGGATTAAACCCTAAAAAATACACCAAAATAGGAACAGTTAAAATAGAACCTCCACCACCTATTAGACCTAAAACTAGCCCAACAATTAATGCGCCAAAATATCCTATAATTTCTGTTAATTCCATTTAATGAGGTAATTTGTTTTTTATTAAACCATATATAAAAGTGCCAAACAATGCTGCGGCAATAACAATAAGAATTGTAAATACTCCTGTTCCAACTAAAATATACATAGGTCCTGGACAAGCTCCACATAGTGCCCATCCTAAACCAAAGATAGTTCCTCCAATAATGTAGCGTGCAAACCCTTTTTCTTTTAACGGAACTCTTATATAAGTTCCTTGGATGGTTCTTATTTTTAATTGTTTAGAAAGTAATAGTAGAATAATACCAGTTCCTACGGCTGTACCAATAATACCATACATGTGAAAGGATTGAAACTTAAACATTTCAAAAATACGATACCAAGATACTGCTTCAGATTTTACCAAAACAATTCCGAAGAAAATACCCACTAAAAAGAATTTTAAATATTTTCCCATGTTAAAATAGAATTGGATAAATGAAATGAATCATAACTAAACCTCCGATAAAAAAACCAATTACAGCAATTAATGAAGGTAATTGTAAACTACTTAATCCTGTTATAGCATGGCCTGATGTACAACCGCCTGCATAACGAGTTCCGAAACCAACTAAAAAACCTCCAATGATCAAAATTAATAACCCTTTTAGACTAAATACAGAATTCCAACTAAATAGTTCTGGTGGTAAAAGACTTTGACCAGCGCCATTGAAACCAAGAACGGTTAAATCTTTGATGGTATCTTCACTAAGGTCTATATGGATTGGATTGGATAGATAATTATGGGCTATGAAACCTCCAAGTACAGCTCCAAGCACTACAATAAGATTCCATCTTTGGCTTTTCCAGTCGAACTTAAAAAAATCAACATGTTTCCCAGCTCCTCCAATAGCACACATTGTTCTAAGATTAGATGACATACCAAATGTTCTGCCAAAGTAGAGTAGGAGAAACATTACAATAGCAATGCATGGTCCAGAAACATACCATGGCCAAGGTTGTAAGATGTATTCCATAGATTTAATTTGATGCAAAAATAGAATTATACATAATAGGATATGCTACAAAAGTTACTAAAACTCTAAAACAGAGATTCTATTTCTTCCAAGTTCAATTTTATTTTCTCTTTCAAGTTGTTTTAAAAGTCTAGAAATTACAACCCTAGAGGTGTGTAAATCTTCAGCAATTTCTTGGTGTGTAATTTCCAGTGTTGTTGAGGCTGTTAATTTTACATGGTCTGTAAGATATTTAAATAATCGTTCATCCATTTTCATGAATGCTAATGTATCTATGGTTTCTAACATTTCATCAAAACGAACTTGGTAACTTTGAAGAATAAAGCTACGCCAACTCTCATTGGTGTTAAACCATAATTTCATGTTAGCAATAGGAATCATTATAACTGTTACGTCTTCGTCGGCAATTGCTCTAATTTTACTTACTGATTTTGCCATACAGCAAGTTAAAGACATAGCGCATGTATCTCCAGTTTCTAAAACGTATAATAGAAGCTCATTACCATGAGTGTCTTCTCTTAAAACTTTGATATTTCCATTAATAAGAAGAGGGATAAAATTTAAGTCTTGTCCAATATCTATAATAATATCGTGCTTTTTGTACGTCTTAAGAAAAGAGAAACTAGAGATATTATCAATAATTTCTGAATCAAATAAGTAGTGAAATGGTTGAAGTAATTCTTTTGAAATCATATTTCAAAAATACAATTACAATTTTGAAAAAAATAGTTTGGTAGTTTTTTAATAAATGTATTATATTTGCACCCACTTAAAAAGGCCTCGTGGCGCAACTGAATAGCGCACTTGATTACGGCTCAAGAGGTTACAAGTTTGAATCTTGTCGAGGTCACTGAAAGGGAATTTTCAATATTATTTTGAAAGTTCCCTTTTTTATTTCCCCCTAATGTATCTGATAAACAGGCGATTTGAGCAAAAATAGAATTCACTCTAAAAGTTTGAACTCTCTTGTTTTTGAAGTCATACCCTAAACCGTCAGGAAAGACCATATATTGAAGTTTTCTTTTCACTTCAATATCTCCAGAACTCCATAATAGCGGTAGATTGAGTGCATACTTCAATGCAGTATTTATCGACTTCTTAAGGTTTGAACTATCGAAGCTATGTTTTGATAAATTTTTCTTTTTTTGATTAACTTCTGCTACCAACTTGGTTCTGAATCTATCATATTGAGACTTATTTATTTCTTCAAAAACATAGCGCTCTTCTAAACGATCTAACTTCATTTCAATAGCGACTATACCACTTGATAGTTCTTTGGTCTCTTTAATAGCCTCTTCATTCATACTTACAAAAGTGTCGTAAACCATTTCCTTTAATGGTGCTACAAACTTCTTATCCTTTAGCTTGTATGTCTCTAAAAGCTCTAAAAACTCTTGATGTAGTTTCTTAGCACTTCTATTCTCCTTACTTCCCTTACGACGATTCTTATAATAGTAAAGCCCTTTTTTCTTTACGATAAACCCTGTGTAAGGAGTTCCACAAGTTGTGGACTTCAAGAATGTTTTCAGAGGTAAGTTTTCATCATCTACGCAGTATTTTCTGGTCTCAGTTCCTGTATTCAATAGGTTATGAATTTTAAGAAATAAATCTTTAGTTATCATAGGCTGATGATTGCCTTCAATAACTTCTCCTGGTATGAGGCTATTTACAATAAGTCCACAATAGAATGGATTTCTAAATAAAACGCTCAATCTCTTATCATTTATTTTAAGCCCTTTCTCCTGTAATTTATTTGCGATTTCAACGTGAGACATATTGCTGTTTGCTTTCCACAAGAAAGCCTGCTTCAATAGCCTTCCTTCTTTTGTAATAACAAATTTGGGAGTTTTTCCTTTTCCTGGATTGGCATTTGTGTAACCAAACGGATATGCGCCTGTCCAATGTCCTTTGCGAAGTTTCTCTTGCATTCCAGACACTGATTTATCTCTTCTCAATTCATTATCAAACTGAGAAAACATATAGTAAAGGTTCTGTTGGAATGATCCTGCACTTGTAGAAGTATCAACCTCTTGGGTAGCTGATATTGTGACAATACCTTGTCTTTTTAACTGATCACTTATGTAAGCGCCATTAGCTCCAGTCCTTGAAAACCTATCGTAAGAATAGACAATTATATAGCCTACGTTACTTCTTCGCTTTACATAATTAAGCATCTTTTGAAATTCCTTACGCTCATCACTTTTAGCTGACTCATAGGTTCCTCCAAAATACTCACTTACCACAAGTCCTTTTTTATTTGCAAGCTCCTTACAGTACTTTAATTGAGTTTCTAAACTGGCGTTGTTCTCTGCCTGTTCTTTGGTAGATACTCTTGTGTATATAACAGCTTTACCATCTGTTCGTAATTTTTGTCCTTTACCTTTTTTGGCAAACTGATCAAATATTGTTTGGTCTTTCATATGCTTAACTACTATTTTGAAGATGCTCACAAAGTACTTTTGCAAATTCTTCTAACTGGTTTATTGTCTCTTCTACTTTCTTATCTGAATAATCTTCGAAGCCATCAAACTTTTGAAGCCATTCAGCATCATATTTCTTAAAAGTAGGTTTTTCTTCTACTGCAATTGAGTTAGACATCTTAATTTTCTTATCAATCGCTCCATTACTTTTTGGTTACAATTGAATCTGAAATAGTGATCCTTATGATCTCGCAGCAAAGCTTCGGTAATTCCGATGACTATACTCAGTTGCTTAAATTGGTTTACTTAACCTTTGTTTTTACTGTTCTGTTAATCAAGACGATTCTGCCATCGCTTTGCTTAATTTCAATATTCTGATAATCGTGTTGTTTAAGGATATCTACTATTTTAGTTCTGTCCTCAATACGCTCAACTCCTTCAATCATATCAATTCGACCGTCACGTTTTACTATTCTCAATGATTGAAACTTTTGATTTCTTGTCATTTCAATTAACTGAAGTTCTTCAGGACTAAAATCATCTAATGACTTTGAATCCTTCTGTTCTATAATTAAACTCATTTTCTTTCGTTTAATAGCTCTCTCAATAAATCCACTTCTCTTTTAAGAGAAATATCAAGTTTCTCACGCGTTTCTTTAAGCTCTTCTCTTAGCTCTCCCATTTCTTCTTTAAATGAAATACGCATTTCTTTTATTTCTTCTGATTTCTCAATTAAAATGCGTTCTAATTTTTTAGATGAAGATTTGCTCTCCACTTGTATTTTTGAGATAATAGTCAAGAACTGTTTTACTCGTTCGCCATCTATTTGAGATATAAAGTTGTTAATCATTGTATTGACTTCTACAACTTCTACTAAGGTGTTCTTTGAGCCAGCCTCAGCATTGTTGATTCCTTTTATCTTTCCATTACCTGCGTGAATATTAGTCGCGTTATCTCCAGTACTACTTATTCCGTTTTTCTTTACAGTAATATTTGTGATAGTTGGTGGCTGATATTGCAATGGGGTTTCATTGTAGAAGTAATTCATATCTACATTAAAACGCTTAGCAAAATTGATGAGAGCTAAATGCGGAATATGCTTCGACCTGCTTCTTACTGCAGAAACTATACTTCTGTTAGTAGGATAAACCTCTTTACCAATTGAGCTGTCATTATTAGGTTTAATGCCTAACTCAGAATTTACAGCAATCACTTCATCTACTGCATTTACAAATTTGAGATCTATCTCATCATATTGGGGATTTTCTTTCATCTATATCTATCTATTTATCAATACGTTATTTACTTTATTGTTTTTAAAACAACATTATTTTAGATTATTATGTTAATTGAAATGCAATATTAAGTATATTTGGCATCAAATAAAGTATAAATGATGTTTTATTTGTATTTTATTTACAATATGTTGTCAATTAATTTACTAAACATTTAATTAATGTACCTAACAGAAGATATTAAAAAGGTGGTTCTCAGGATGGAGAAGCTTTATGATAGTCCCGTGAACGTCATAAAAAGCAAAACACAATTATCACGCCCCACGATTACCAAGTTTTTTAGACTACAATCTATCAGACCCAGTAGTGTAGAAATTATTTATGAATTGTGCCTTGATCTCATTGAAGAAAAAGAAGAAAAGCGATCTTCTATTAAGAAGCGAACAGAGATACTATTCAACGAGGCTTAAAAATTAAGATGCTTAAACGGGCACTTCACTCAAATTACCAGTACAGACAGCAAAAAAGCTGATTACTGGCTATTGTCTCAACAATGGCCATCATACAATACTCAACCGCATTTAATGCTTTAGAAGGTTACGTTAACCAGCATAATGCAAGCACAAAGGACCTCTCTTCGCATATAAGACAGGCAATGATCTTAACCACTCAAGAGATCATCAAGATTTATTCTATATCCTTACTGAAGGCAAATAGTATAGCTGCCATAGATTTACAGAATTTACCTCCATTAAAGACTAATAACGTACAGCTAGCCAAACGTGCCAAAGCAAGCACAAGAACCATCCAGCGACACCTGAAACGCCTCATAGAAGCTAATATCATCACTAAAAAGATATGGCACGGTTCCAATTCGGGATACGAGCTTTTTATCAACCCAAACATCTTGTTAATAGGTGGTGTAAAAGCCGTTAATAAGCCTGAAAATGAGCTTCAAACTGAAAAATCAAAAACTACTGATAATCAGTTTTTTAAAAATTCTAAAACGACAACTTGTCCTCATACAGATACTAGTAACAATGGTTACATAAATAATATAATAATAGGCGTTGATAAGTTGAAGACTAAAGCGAGTTCGTTACCACTCACGAACGGTTATGAGTCACGCAACGCTACTAGTAACACTTTTACAGGATACACAGGAAAAATAGACCCCAAAAAAAATAATGATGCAGGGGAAATAGAGCGGAAATCACGAGCCACAGATCAAACCAGCGCCGAAATTTCAGGCGTCGATCAGGCTCGTTCCGCTTCCCTATCATTTTATGTCAAGTCCTTCTGGAAACTGGCGCGAAACACCATCTACAAAGACCATTATCTTACTCAAAGTCAAGAGAAAATGGCGCTGAAACTACTTTATCTGTGGTATGAGCCCGTCTCTGACAAACAACTGCAAAACGTTCACGAAGTTTACGTAAGTCGCTTAGGAATTGTACAAAAATACATTGCAAAAGACCCAACAAAACGATACGTCCAGCTGCCAGACAAATACTTTGATCCAAAAAATCCATCAGGTTTTACGGGAACGAGAATCTGGTACCAAAAGCAGAAGAAAAGAGAATACGAGGTGCGGTTAAAACTGATTTTACAAGCTCAAATTCGTCGTTTTCTCAACAATGAGAAAAAAGAAACTGCAAAGCAAAAACCTCGCCTTGAGCTATTTAGGTCTTGCGAAACCAGAATCAGCAAATTAGGTCAACCAGAATTGTTGAACACTTTTCACGCTTCTGTTTTGAATCACTCTACACACAAATATTTACAACTTAATACTTAAAAAATGAATCCATTTAAAAAAAATGATGCGTCTTTGAGCAAAAAACTCAAAGGTGCATTAACCGATTTGACGGTTGATATTTTTGGTTACGAAAAGATGGTAACTAAAACTATCACTAACCGCACCAACTACATTTCCAACAGACTTCAAATCCCAAAGGATCGTCTCTACATCAGGATTTTTCAAAAAGATCACATCATACGTTCATTTTTATACAATCAGAGTAAACCTGTGAGCGCTATACCTACTCAAGAGCTCACGTATTTCTTTATGGAAGAGCAATTAGCACAATTGGATAACGTACAGAATAAAGTTGCCTTCAGCATCAAACAATACCTCAAAGAGTTTGCAGAAGCCAATCGTATTGATGAAGAAAGCGTCCGTATTTGGATTCACCTCAAGGACGATAAAGTCCAGGTTAGAGCTTTTCAAAATGAAGAGTTTATAAAACAAATCCCACTTAATTCACTAATTAAATATTTCAAATAATGGCACAAAGCAAAGGATGGAAACTAGGACAAGATTCATTTTCAAAAATGATTGTCTGGTTTAAAGACGGTAACGTAAGAACAATGTATTCAATAGATTGGAAGCACAAATTATCAAGAACACGCAGCAAAGAAACTGGTATGGAACGTTTCAGAAAAAAGATAAAACAATATGGTCCATTAGCTGGTACCATTGAGATTTATGACAAAGCAACCGGACAACGCATTGCAAAATTTTACGAAGGGATTGAGAAATCAGTTGAAACTATATAATGAGAACAATTAAAGAATTACAAGCGAAGCTCAATCCTAAAAACAATTTTGACCAGCGATATAACATAGAGGCAGATGATAAAATTCATCTGCTTTATGTGAGTCCCAAACTCAATGCGACAGGTTATTACAGGATGATAACACCTGCATTAGAAATCAATAAAACAGATACGCATAAGGCGATTATTACCAGTATCGAGACCAATGACTTCTCGATGAAACTTTCTGATTTTGTAAATCAGCTGGATGAGCGCTTAATTACCTGGGCAGATTACATCATTTTCCCTGCCCTGTTTAGTGATGTTAGCTATTTGATGCAGGCTATCAAAACGCTTAATCCTTCGGTTCAATTAGTGATGGACTTAGATAGAAATTATTTTGCGATACCTGTTTCTATTCCGCTTTCGCGAAAGCTAACTAATGACAAACTAAAGTGCATAGAAAATAATTTGGGTCTAATGGATATCGTGACTGTTGCAAATGAAGCTTTTCAAAAGTTCTTGCAGCGATTCATTGACGACCGCTTAGAAAACGCACATACATTTGTGCAATACCTTCCCAGTTTAGTCTCGAGATATGGCTATGAAGAAATGCCACCACTTACAAGAAACACTTCAGAGAAATTACGAGTAGGCTTAATAAAATCAACCGAAGAAGATTTGCTATCTCTTAAGGAAGTACTTTTTAAAATGAGAAAAAATTTTGGAGATCAAATTGAGTTTATTTACTTCGGGAAGCCCTATTCTGTATGGGAAGTAGAAAAACTTTTTAAAGAATATAAAGTAGAAATACATCCTACCGTTTCATTCTTAGATTATTTTGAAAAGTTGAACAGCTTACAACTCGATGTAGTTTTACTACCTGCTTTAGAATGTCTTTTTAATAGGCATCAAAACTATCAGCTTTTTATGGAGCTTTCAACGTTTGGGATTCCTGTAGTTGCATCATCTCACCATCCAGTCAAAAAATGGATTCACAATGCAGAAAATGGATTTTTAGCGAGTGAAGCTCCTGAGTGGTTAGAAGCTCTTGAAACACTTGTAAAATATGATAAAGAGAAAAATTTTTCTTCTAGTCTCATAAAGAATATCTGGAATAATAACAGCTTTGCAAAGACATCTATTGATAAAATAACTTCCTTATATATTTAATCAATCAATATCCCTTAACTTAAAATGAAAGTTCAGGGATATTACTTTAGAGTACCTTCTAAAATTATTGAATTTATCCCACCCATAAATTCAAAACCCTTACCGTTACTACGATTACCCATTTCAACCTAATTTCAAAATAATCCCAATGTACCGAAGTACATTTCCGTAAGGTCAATCGACCGACTCTCAAATCTATATTTATCCTAAATCAAAGAGAAAACGAGCTTCCTATAGCGATGAGTTTTCCTATTCCCGATACAGATGCAGGTAACGATTACAGAGAACGAAGAGAAAAACGCAATTGAATTGCTATTCAGTGAAAACCTACCCAAAGAGTTTTCGACCTTCCTATTAGAATTAGGCTTTCGCGAGGTTTTTAAGAAGAAAAATACTTGGTATTCTGATGCGCATCCAGCCTATAAAAGTTTTGCTACTTCCTTAAGAGATGCGTTTTCTCGTGGAGACGATTGGAAAACGGTTTCGATGTATCCATCGTTTCAACCTTCCTTAGAAAACATTGATAAAAGCAAATTTAGTTTTGTTACTATTTCATACAGAGGTACAGAAAAGGCAGAAACGAAGGACTATGTTTTATTCGATCCCTATAAGAAGGTCGCTACAGAAATAGCAACTCAATATGCCATTACCAAATATGGAGACGATTTGCAAAACGTCGAAGTCTCTCCCAGAAACTATAAACGGAAAGCTCGCATTATATATGACAAAGGGCAAATTATAAATCGTTTTAAAGTCGATGAGATAACGGAAATAGAAAACGAACCTACTAAGGAAGTAGAAAACTACCTTCCTATAGAGGATGGCAAAGCTCAAGACAAACCTACTCTTGAGACAACAAACAACGAAAAGCAAATCAAAATAGAAAACGAACTTCCTATAGAAGATAGCAAAACTGAAAACGAAGAGACCCTTGAAGAAGTGCCTAAAGAAAATGAGTCTGGTTACAAGACCGATAAAGAGCGTAAAATTTCTACTCGTGAGATTTTAAGCGAAGTGATTAGCAAACTTGTAATTTTAGAAGAGAGTCTTGAAGGTGAAGATGAAACCATCATAGCCACCACCATTTTAGATTTAGAAGATGCGCAGGAACAATCCAGCGAACTACGTTTTAAGAACGAACTTTTAAAAGCGCTACAAAACTTTAAGGATTGGATTTTGGATTTGACTTTCTCATCGCGCACAATGGCGTTAATGGAAATCAATCGCTTGAACCTATCGCTAGACTTACCTCTTTTCCATCTGAAAGAAGAGGTCGCTAGAACGCTATCTGTATCAAAAGATATTTTCAATCGCGATCATATTGTTCCCAATGTTTTAGTCCCAACAAAAGCTGGCGAACCTTTTCAATCTGGTGGACTCAATTTAAGTGATGCCAACTTTATGAGAATGAAGTTCAAGCGACTCTACAACATTACAGATGATACCATTGAACAAGCCTCTGGATTAGATTTATTTCGTCTGTCTCAAATGGCACATCCTAATGATTATGGAATTAATGTAAATCGTTCTACAGTTCTTCGTGAGTGGGAAAGTCGCGGTCTGGAAGCGTTTGAAGAAATCGGCTATCCTACAGATTTAGATTATCCTTATGTGAACGTTCATACTGGTTATAAAAGTGTCTCAACTTTAGCTTCTCAAATTGGCGCATACGATGACAGGCATCAATGGTGGTCTGCGGTCGAACATTCCAGACCTATTGCAGATTTAGCAAAGGGAATTGTGATTATGGATTCCTTATTAATGGAATTGGTTGAAAAGAAATTGGAATTAGTCAACCCAAAATCCAACAAACCCAGAACCGATAAGCAGTCCAAAGAAGCTTTCAATGATATTGAATGGGAAATAAGCAGATTGGAAAGATCCAAACTGGTCATTCAGGATTATATGAACAAGGATTTAGAGGTCGAAGAATCACTTCCAGAACCCAAGCCTAAAAAAGAAAAACATCAAGAACCCAACGACTATTTAGATAAGGTCATAGCTATTCTGCATACCGCTTTCGCGAAAGCGGAACGCCTATCAAAAAAGAAGATAGAAAAGCTTAGAGAAGAAACCAATGCACCAACGATGGGCGCACTTTGGGAAGCGGTAGAATTGAGTTGGTTGTTATGGTACAAGATGCTCTACAGAGAACCTATCCCATTTGAAGCACGACTGAAAAAGATGGTGTTGTTTTGGAATAAAGTGCAACCTACCTATGCGTATTCTGATAGTAGTAAAGAACTCTACAAACAGTATTCCACGCCTTGTCCTATTGGAGCCATCATCGCGCAATACACCCAAATGGATGAAGCCGAGTTCATCTTTGAGCCAAGTGCTGGAAATGGGTTGCTACTCGTAGGAGCGAATCCAAGAATCACTCACGTCAACGAGATAGATAAAAGCCGAAAACAATCTTTAGAGCATCAAGGTTTTGGTCGTATTACATCAGATAACGCAGCAGAACCATTTCCAGAAATGATGCACAAAGTTCACGATGTGGTCGTGACCAATCCGCCATTTGCAAGTTGGGATGATTCTAAGTTTGATAAGGAGCGAATTATACAGAAATACTTCAACAAACATCGCGGATTAGCAAACCATATTCGCCTAGAACACTTGATGGCTGGATTGGCGCTTTACACGATGAAAGATGATGGCAAGGCAGCAATTATTATAATGGGACACGTCTATTTTGGAGACGACGGACTTTTTGCAAAATACCGTCCGTTTTTCAACTGGCTGTATCGTCATTACAAAGTAGACGATGTGATTAATATGAATAGTTACAAGCTCTACAATAAACAAGGAGCGGTTACAAAAACAATGCTCATTCTCATTGGTGGTCGTAAATCAAAACCTTATGGAGTAGCACCAAACAAAAGCGAACAACCACATTTAGAAGATATGGTAGAGACGTTTGAAGATCTCTGGAAGCAAACCAAATCGCACATCAAACCAAATATCGATACCATCATAAAACAGCTTAAAACCGCAAGAACAAAATGATCTATTTCAATAATCAATTAATGCCTAACGACACGAGTACAAAACTCTTTATGGTCACAAACACCAAATCATTTGAACGCTATGAAGACCACGAAGCAGCACTTTACATTCAATTACATCTACTGGTGGAACACGCTTTCGCGAAAGGTGAAAACCCAATTGCTCTTATTGAAGATTATCTGGAGTTGGTCTACACCGAAGGGAAATCGGTAGCAGAAATAGCCGACTTTCTTGCCAATACAGATAAGATGCAACTCGCACTCTGGACACTCAAAGAAAGTTGGGATAAACTGGACGAAACCGCACCTCAAGATTCATTGCTTTATGGAAGTGGTATGGATAAAGAAGAGGCCATTCAGTTGTATTCAGAAATCACATTACGAACTTATTTAGAAGCATTAGCCCAACACAAGAATGAGTAACCAAGAATTAGAAATAGAACAGGCAGATTTTAAGCAAGATGCCGAAGAGGTCGCAAAACTTGCCACGCAAGAAAGTGCTTTAGTGGAATACGTCCCAAAGTCAAAAGCGCCATACCGAATGAATACGCTCATTCCGCGTAATATGGCATTTGAGGTTCAAAAGTCGCTCAATAGCATTGTGAAGACAAAAGGGAATATTGATAATTATGTGCGTAATCAATTAAAGTATGAATCCACCAAACAACTTTGGAGTGGATTGGGTGCAGAACAAGTGGATGCGGTTGGTTTGTATCTCAATCAATTTGAAAATGAGCAAGGCATTATTATAGCAGATCAGACAGGAATAGGAAAAGGTCGGCAGGCTGCTGCGGTGATACGACACGCAGTTATGAACGATTATATTCCTGTCTTTTTTACCAAGAAACCAGACTTGTTTACAGATATGTATCGTGATCTGAAAGCGATAGGTTTTGAGAACATCAGGCCATTCATAGTCAATACAGATACCAATGCAAAGATTAAAGATGCCGATGGTAATGTGGTGTTCAGTCCGCTGAGTAGTTCTGCGCAAGCTGACCTGATTTCAAACGAAATTGAATTTCCAACGGAGAGTCCAGAGTCTATTGAATACCATAAAAAGATTGGGAAGAAACTACCTGATCCTGATAAAACACCAACTATTAAAATTCCATTGACGCTCGACCATTTACCATTGGGTTATGATATGATTTTTGCTACTTATTCTCAAGTGCAATCTGCACATCCCTACAAACGTATGTGGATTGAGAAAATGGTAAATAACGGAATCGATGGAAGTAAAAAATATAAGAAGCTCATCTTCATTCTCGATGAGTCGCATATGGCTGGCGGTTTCGATTCCATCATCGGTACCTGGATGCGCGAAGTCTTGCCGCAAACTAAAGCTTGTTGCTTTTTGAGTGCTACGTTCGCCAAATATCCAGAAGTGATGCCTTTCTATGCGAAGAAAACCGCCATCGCTGAAACAGGATTGACCGACTCAAATTTTGTGCGTTCAATGACCAGTGGCGGATTAGCATTACAGGAAATTGTGGCATCCAATCTTTCAGAAAGTGGTCAGCTTATTAGACGTCAGCGTTCCAACGAAGGTATCAATGTAGATTACATAACACTGGACGCCGAACCACAACGCAGTAAAAGTCGAGAAAGCGTCAATCGCATCATCAGTTTAATGAATGACGTAGTGGCTTTTGAGCAGGAATTTGTGGCGCCATTATTAGCAGACGTTCACGCTTCCGCGAAAGCGCAAGGCGAGCATATGTCTTCTAAACCGAGAGGACTTGGCGTAAAACAATCGCCATACTTTTCTCGTGTGTTCAACATCATTGACCAAATGCTATTTGCATTGAAAGTCAAAGATGTGGTAGCGCACACCATCAAATTACTGAAGGAAGACAAGAAAGTAGTCATTGCATTTAAGTCCACAATGGGTGCATTCTTGAAAGATTTGAATTTGGTAAGTGGCGATGTGATTCCAAATGAACAAATGGACTTTGTTAGAACTTTAGTCAAAGGACTCGATGGAATATTTAACTACAATTATGTGGCGATTGATGGCGAAAAAACCAGAGAACGTATTCAGTTAGAGGAATTGCCTCAGAATGGGATTGAGAAATACAACGACATCAAAAAACGAATGTTATTAGAAAGCTCTGGACTATCTATTTCGCCCATTGACGAGTTGATTCATTTACTGCAGACTGAAAAGAAGCCCAAACATTTAGGCGGTCATTCTGATATGTATTTCAAAGTAGCCGAAGTAACAGGTCGTAATCAACGTATTGATTTAACTGATGATGAAGCGGTTGTAGAATCTTTTCGTAGCAATACAGAACGCTCTTTTAGAATGTTTAATAGTGGCGATTATGATGTGCTGCTTATTAATCAAAGTGGTAGTACAGGATCTTCTGCGCACGCGAGTAAAGATTTTAAAGACCAACGCCAGCGAGCGATGATCGTACATCAGTTCGAGCTGGATATAAATACTGAAGTTCAGAAAAGGGGACGCATCAATCGTACTGGTCAAGTGAACTTGCCAGAGTATTATTACATCACAAGTGACATTCCGACCGAAAAGCGTTTAATGACGATGCTTAAAGCAAAATTAAAATCGCTGGATGCTAATACCACAGGCTCGCAAAAGACAAATGATGATACTTTAAAAAGTGCCGACTTCCTAAACAAATATGGTGACATCGCAGCGTGGAATTGGGTAGATGAAAACCAAGAGATGATGGAACAATTGGGTTATCCAACATATCAAAAGAAAACCGATAAACGAGGCTTCATTTCTTATGAACGTAATGGTTTTAAAGAAGGTGCTATCCGTCAATTAACTGGAAGAGCTGGATTACTTAAAGTGGAAGATCAAGACGCGTTGTACGATGATTTATTAGAACGATACGACCATCAAATCAAATTAGAAAAACAGCAAGGCACGTATGATCTGGAAACTGAATTTTTACCACTCGATGCCGAAGTAAAAAAGCGTTTCCTGTTTCAAAAAGGTCAAGGTGGTCGCACACCATTTGGTAAAGATACGGTACGGGATATTACTATAGTAAATAACCTAAAACGACCATTTACCAAACAAGATATTGATCAGCGCATTCAAGATGCGCTTGATGGAGAAAAACCAGTTCAAGTGCGTTTGAAATTAGAAGATCAAATCAATGAAGCTTATCCTAAACTTTTAGAAGACCGAAAAGCAAAACGTTTTAAGGTCATAGAAAAATTAAAAGAAGATCGGGAAGTATTACCACAAAGAGGCAGCGGAGAAACCGAAGAAGAGAACGAAAAGATTCTATCGGACTGGAACAAGTTGGAAGCGCTTATCAATCAAAAGACTTCACAGCTCGCTACTTATATCGCTGGATTAGAAAACATTCAAAGCATCATTTTACGCTATACCAATATGTGGAATATTGGCGATGTGATTCGTGTTCCGTTTATTGGTACGACCATAAAACCATCTTGGGGAATCTTCTTGGGTGTGAGCGTCGGGAAATCTGGTAAGAACCCATATACGTTGAGTAATATCAGTTTAAAATTTGGTGTTACAGATTCCCGTAAGATTTTAACATACAGTTTACAGCCTGCCGAGCAGAGTTTCATTAGCCAGGTATTTACAGAGAGTCGTGGCATTACCGATGTCGACATACAAATGGTTAATTTGGAATGGAACGAGCTGATTAAAAAGGCTTCTTCAAAACGCGAACGTCGTCACATTTTGACAGAGAATATCGTAGGTGCTTCAGGTCAGATTGGTACTCAAAACAAACTGATTAAGTACAATACCAAAGAAGGTACCATCAAAAATGGAATCCTATTGCATAGAGACTTTGGCAAAGAAGGCGAGGCAGATTCGGCATTGCTTCCAGTTTCTGAAGCGTATCCAATAATTAGCAAATTGGATTTAGATGACTTCTTTGCAGATCACAAGTTAAGTTTTCGAGCAAAGCGAATAAGTGATAATTATTATCAAGTCTATTTAGACAAAAAGGATTTATACCCAGCGGTAATTGACGAAAAACTACGTTCGTTATTAAGACGAGAATCTGGTCAATCACAAGATGAATTGCCAGACTTTGTACAAAATGCTGGCGATATGACTGGCGCATTGCATTTGGAAAACCTGCAACCGTTTCTAAATCGATTGGATGCTTTTCAAGTGCAGTATATGGGCAAAGCTCGTGAACTCGAAGATTGGGAAATTGAAAATGAAACCGATTGGAAAGCACAGACCAAACAGAAAAAAGGAAATTTTAAGTATCAATTAGGACGTGCTTATGGCCAAGGAAGTAATCCCACCATTGGTTTTGTAAGCTATGAAGAACCAACTGCAGATTACGAATTTGGTCTTGTGATTTACAATCGCCCACTTACTGACAAGGAGAAATACAATTACTCGCTGATTCCCATTTTTAAGAACGTTGAAGAACCTTACGAAGATTGGAAAACGACTATCCTCCAGACAGAAATTAAAGATGATTTTAATGCCATTATTGAAGAAGTAAGAGACTTGCCATTACACGAAGCGATTGAGGCAATGGGTTATTTTATTTTGAATAACCTACACGAAGATGGTAATGCAGAATTTGTATTTGGAAAGTACACTGCTCTAGATTTAGGACGTGTCTTTTATGAGGATACGATTGCTCAAATAGCATCTATCGATGAACTAATTAACCAACTACAAATTGCTTTGAAATAGATGAAAGTCAATCCCAATAAAATGTACATCGTGTACACGCCATTCTATCGAACTCGAAAATCCATATTTGATGGTCAACCTACAACTATGCAAGAACTCAAAAATAAATTTAGGCGTGGTATGGATGCAGATGTAATCGATAGTATTTACTCAACCAAAAAAGAAGCTAACGAAGCTGCTGACAAGCTATTCAAAAAAGCAAAAAGAAATTAAGAATGAACAACAGAAAATTAGACATACCAGAAGTACAGCAGATTCCGCAGTTTATGAAAATTATGGATGATTTAAGCGTTGGAAATAATCCGTATTTGGTAGGAAGCGCCGGAACAGGAAAAACAACCATTGGAGAAAAGGTCGCTTACGCTATAAAAGGTCGCGCAGAAAACGATGGGCAAGAATTGCCATTTACTATTGTGAACTGCAATCAATGGACATCGCCTATTGACATTAAAGGTGGACAGACTATTTCTGGTTACAAAGAAGGTGCGCTTATTGAAGCTTGGCGTGATGGCAAGGTTTTAATCCTGGACGAAATGCCAAAGCTGGATGCCAATACCGCAGGATTATTAAACGATGCGTTAGCAAAAAGCGCTCGTGAAGATGCTATCATTTTTAATGGAAATAATGAGCCAATCAAAAAACATAGAAACTTTGGTTGTATTGCTACTGGTAACGTTATTGGTAAAGGTGCAAGCGGAAACTATGTTGGAAACAATAAGCAAGATGCGTCCTTATTGGATCGTTTTAGTGGTTGTATTTACCGTATAGGTTTTAATGAAACCTTGGAGCGCCAACTCGTTTATCCAGCTGTAGTGGATATCTGTTTGACTATTCGTAAATCTATTTTGAAATATGAAGGAAAAGAAGCTGGCGATGACGATACTGAAGACATTATGACACTTCGTACAATGCTCAACTTTGAACGTGCCTACGAGCTTGAAATGAAGCGAGAAACTGGAATGAAAGATGAGTTTGGCAAGACCTATCGAAAGATGCCCAACGGTAAAACCCTAAAGGATTCTCTACACAGCTACTTCATAGCTATGACGAAGGAAAAAGCAGAACACATTAAGACGGAAATCAATCTTGAAGGTTTTTTAAATTCTTATAAAAGTAGCGGAATGAAGCAGGCTTTTATTGTTGAGTTTAAAAGGCGGATTGGATGATGGACATCAACCTTCATCTAATTAAATTGATTTACAAAACTAAGTACTTCTTCAACAAATATTTTTAATTCTTAATATTTCCTAAATAACTTATTGCGCTTAATTCTTTTATTCTCGATTTAAAAAGTTTCTTTGCAATCAAATAGTTGATTGTAAATGAAGGAAGTAAAACAATTTTTAAACAACATCAATAATGAAGAGCCAATAGAAAGGTTTTGGTCAAGTTATAATGATTTTTGTAATAATATAGAAATATTTACAATTACTGAATTGTTGGATTTATTACCTAGATTGACTGCTAGATTACAAAAAGAAAATCAAAGTAAGCACTTATTTCAAAAAGGGATAGAAAGAGTATCCTCCACTAATAAATCTTTTGGAAATGACTTTTACAACATTATTGTTAAGTCTGGAAAAAATCTCGAATTACTCAGTGATATTGTTGCGGGATTATCTGTTTCTGATAAAGACTCAGCAATTTTAATAGTAAAAGACTTAATCGCAAGCGATGAACAAATAAATATTGTGCAAGCTATTTCTTCTGTTGCTCGATTTGAATTAGACAAATCTGGTTTTGAAGACTTAAAAGAATATCTAATTGATACTTTTTCAAAGTATATCAATGAAGGTAGATCTATTGAAATATTAACAGCTATTCTCTTCGTTTATAGAGTACATAGGAAGCACTTTTTGAAACTCAATAGTGATGTTCTAATAGTTACAAAACGAGAGGAAAAGGAGATAAAAAGTTATCTGATTGATATCATTCACTACAGCGTAGATATTAATACTGAGCAAGAATTTTATTTAACGATTTTAGACTCTTTGGTAACATTTGATGCTTCCCAATTAGGCTATCATAGTATGTTCGGCTATATGCTCAGTAATTTAGTTGACAAAAACTTAGTTATTGTCAAAAACTACATAAATCAATGGATTGTTCAAGATGACCACTATAATAAGATAAAAGTATTTGAATCTGTCTTCAGTAAAATATATGATCAACACCCAGTAGAATTTCAAATCCTAATCACGGAATGGTTAAACGAATATAATCACAAATATCAACTAGCGATGTTCAATGTGATACGAGAAATGAGCTTCGCTAGTAATTCAACTTTTGAACTATCACCATCATTATTAGCAACATATAATGTTAATGATATTGAATATATAACTCAAAAAATCGTGGGTTATATTTATGATAGAAAAGTATCTAGAGTTATGTTATTCTCCATACTCAAGCATAGGTATGATAATGAAGATATTACTCAACTCGTAGGCAGGTTATTTGTAGACTATTTGATATTTAATTACTACTCTACAATTGATTACCTAAAAGACCAAAAGAAAAGTGTAAATCGAAAACTTAAAAAGATTATTTCAGATATCATTTTTGAAGGTGACCGTTATTACAAAGCATATTCTGACTTAGATATTCTTAAAGAATTTCAGCCATCTACAGAGCGACTTAGGTTTATGGATAAAATTCAGAATAAAAAATTGAATAAAATGCGCGATGAGAGTGACAAAACCGACAATTCATTTTTAAGTATGGTTACTACTCTTCAGTTTAGAACTGGTAAAAAAGCATTTGGAAAATTCAATGGCCAGTATAGTCAAGAGATGGAACCTAAATTATTCTCTGTTAGTGAAGAATTGCCTCGTGGAGAATACATTGACCCTGTTGCGCAAAGTATTTTGCGATTAGAAGGACAAAATTTTATAAGAAGAAAATGAGATTTATACTAAGTGAATACATTACACTTCTTAAAGAAGATGGTGAGTTGGATACCTTAATCACAGACCTACTAGTAGGAATGAAAATAACACCTATATCTATACCTCAGAGAGGTAGACAACACGGTGTAGATATAGCAGCTGTAGGGATTGATCCTGATGATGACAAGAAAAAAATGTTTTTGATTGTAGTTAAACAAAAGAATTTAACACGGTCAAACTGGGATAGCGGTGTAAATTCTGTGAGGCAAAGTCTAAACGAAGTAATTGATGTTTACATACGTACAATGCTTGATAAAAGGTATAAAAAACTACCTATTAAAATCATAGTAGCTACCAACGGTGAGATGGTGCAAAACGTACAAATCAATTGGAAAAATTATGTAGATGAAAATACTAAAAAGAAGAGAGCCTATGAATTCTGGGGAACTGGAGAATTAGCCGGTAAGCTCGATAAGTATCTAAACAGTGAAAAACTTTTTCCTGCTGAATATCAATCATATTTAAGAAAAACACTTGCTTTCATTGATTTACCAGATTATAATTACGCTCACTTCTTTCAGTTAATTGAAGAGATTTTAACCAAACCTGAAAAGCAGAAACAGAAAATCTTGAAGAGATTAAGACTAGTTAGATTGTGCACAGGAATTATCTTTAAGTGGTCTGAAGACATCAATAACTTAAGACCGGCCCTTATAGCCAGTGAAAGATCTTTACTGTTAACCTGGGATTGGATATCAAAACATAAGCATACCGAAAAGAACTATGTAAAGGCCGAGTTTTATACTTTATTTCAATTAAAAAGAAAGATAGGAGTTCTCTATTTCAATAAGACAGTTAATCACTACCAGACACAGCATAGTCTTTATAGGTATGGAAGAAATCGTATAGAATACAGTTTAAATACTTGGGAAGAATTAGGATTGATTTCCATAATTGGACTAGGCGAAATCCAAGAGTGGAATTTTTATGCTCAACTCAATAATAAAGAAAATGTTGATATTTATTCTAAAAGCGCTATAAATATTTCGAATGCTTTGGTATCCTTTATTTTTAACAATCCGCCTTTAAATTACCCAGAGTATGACGAACACTCCATCGAAATTTCACTAGCACTTCAATTGTTGTGTCAAACAGGTAATTCGAAATGGGCTCTAAAGTGGATGAATAACATTATTATTGGATTTTATAATAGCTACGTAACGCATAAATTTTTCCCATTATTCAGAACAAACTTTGATAAACTTGTAGATATTCATAATGGAGATGATATGTCAGAAGTGGACTCTACAATGATACTACCAATTATAGCAGAATATGCACTTTTGTTAAACAACGAACAACTATATCAAGACGTAAGAACTCTAGTAAATAATACCTTTCCGAAAGTCAACCTTCAGCTATGGTTTGCAACTGAGGACACAGAGAAGGATTTTTGTAGAACAAATTATAGCGCACAAAAGGGAAAATTAAAACACTCAATAATACTCTATGAAAATATGGAGGATTACGAAAAAGAAATTATTGAAGAAATCGATTTATTTATAAAAGAAGTCACTTTTGAAGTTTATAAAACAGGTTTCAATTTCCTACCACATTTAGCTAGCAGACACTTCAGGGCACAACCATTTCCTGCATTCTGGAGATTACCCATTAAAAGAAGTTATGAATTAAAGCAAAATGAATAGATATAAACACGAAATCAATAGACCTTTAAGGCTTTATAAACTCTTTTAAAAGTAGCGGTATGAAACAAACTTTTTATTATTAAGTCTAAAAGGAAGATTGGGTAAATCCTAATTACCATCAAAGACGGCAAAATAAATATAAGATATTGGACTGTTTTTTTCAGTATAGTCTTTAGAGCTGTAGATATAATATCTACCTAATTCTAAGCCATAGAAGTTTTCGAAAGTATCTTTAGCCTCCTCATCCATAAGTTCAAAAATGCTTTTGTTATAATTAAAGAAACCATCTACTTCAGGAAGAGTTTCAACATCGAACTGATGGTAAAAACTTGGTCCATTATTTTTTAAATCGTATAAATTCTTGTAAAGTGTAAATTGAATTTTTGTCATAATTGTTTTTTCAGTAAAGTTACGAGAATAGGTTCCCTGAAAAAAAAGTATTAAAATTTTTGTGACATTTCACGTCCCAAACTACAATCCCATTACGCAACTCACACCACCTCAAAAATTACTTTTATGAGCATACGTGAGCGCACCAAAACAACATACCCTTAAAAGTCCTGATGGCAAATACAACTATCTTTTATTTGATAGTGTCTTTGCTTTCAATGGTTTTGTAGATGATGAGACTAAAAATCTGTCATCTGCAAATCAGTCGCGTTGGGATTTTATTGAAGAAAGTACCGCTAGTCAGATCCAAAGTGGAACTGATTGGTATGGCACACCAACGCCTAAAAACGTAAATGAGCTTAATGAACATCGTACCTTTTTAGGGATGCCTCTAGTTGAGAAAATTCAACCCAAAATCAAAGAGAAACTCACACATTATTTACAATATCTCAACGATTCTGTGATGCCAAAACCAAAGATGGCTTACAATGATCGCGGTCTTGGCGTGTTCTCTTTTGAGCGTGCTGCGATGGGAATGTATCAACAGTTTCCTATCAATACCAATTCGCCAATTAATACGTCTGTAAGCCAAATGAATATTGAATTGGGCAACAAGACAGTTTTGACTTCGGTAAAGAGTGTGTTTGCTTATTTTAAGGATAAACAGATGTCTTATCCATCGCTTCAATTATACATTATGGCTGGTGCTAATGCCAATGTAAAAGGTAATGATTTGCTCTATGTAGGTCTCGCTTGTTCAGAACTTGTGGAGTTTATGGAACTGCGTGGCGTCTCGGTGGAAGTGAATGTGATGTTGGGCACTTCATTTAACAATCAGGTCACGATGGGTTGTGTGCGTGTGAAACGCTTTCAGGATAAACTGGATAAAAACCAATTACTACTAATGAGTAGTGATCCGCGTTATTTTAGGTTTCGTGGGTTTAAATCTTTAGTGGCGATGAGCAATTATTTTGGTCTCACGATTCCTTCTGGTTTGGGAACTATTTCGGCTAGTATGGGTACCGCTTTCGCGAAAGCGATCAACCCTAAAGGCTTCGTCTTTGAACAAAGTTATTCGATGGATTCGGCAGTTAAGGAAGTCTCGCAAATCATTACCAATTATAAAAATCAGTTGCAGCCAAATGGATAAAAAAACCTTAAAGCAAAGCGTCATTCACAAGATAATGGACAGAGCGATTGAGATCAATAAAGCTTGTAAAGAACGATGTACAGATTTTCAGATTATGCTTTCGCGAAAGCGTAAAAATACCTTAATCCTACGCTGGACGACGATAGATATTTCAAACGAAGATAATCCTGTGCAATGTTACCGTTACGAGTGTTTTAAAACCGATGGCACGTCGCAACTCTGCTCGATTCATTATGCAGATCAGGAAGAAGCAAATGATTTTATCTGGTCGCTGGAACCGCTGTACCATCAACAATATGCCATAGATCATAAATTATAGAAAATGTATAAAACGAAGAATATAACCAAGGAAGCGCTCAAGGCGTTGAAGATTAAAAATCAAGATGAGATTGTAGATCTCACAGGTAGTAAACTTGATCCTGTTAAGGCTTGGGAAGTGATTAAATCAACTTCTGAAGATTTCAGTAAATCTGATGCAAAAGCAGAAGAAGCAGATGCACTTTTATATGAGATGTTACATCCTAAAATGCAGCAGAAAGACAAACGTAGCGATGCTAAAGAAATTATACGCCTACAAGAAAAGGAACGTGCCAGAGCGTTAGACCTTCTGGAACTAGAATTACTAATCGCAGCTTAAAAAAAAACGATGACCATACAACAATTACAAGCGCTCGATATGAGCAATGTGCAACCTGAAGCATTACAAACTGCTGTGCAGGACATACTGGATGACTACAAAGAAACCAATGATAAAAAGGCTTTTGAAGAGATTGCCAAAGAAAATATCGAGAAGGTTTTTCTGTTAGTGGAACGTCTCGCACCTAAAGCCATAAAAGCTGAGAAAGCCGAAAAGAAGGAACCCAAAGAGACTTCTAAAAAAGAATCTACTGAGTCTAAAAAGGATGTTCCAAAAAAGGACAAAGAACCTACTAAAACCGTTAAGAAAGAACTGGATAGTTTGAGTAAAGACATCAAGGCGTGTCGGTTAAAAATCAAACGTTTTAACGAAGAAAAGCGCAAGAACGAGCCTAAGAAGCCCAAGCCGATGCGCCACACCAAAATCAAAAATCATTTTATCGCGATTGCTAATTTGATTCCGCCAGCGCATAAGGATAATGTGAAGATGCAGAAAGAAGCCGAGAAGATTCTGCTGCGAGCGCACAGAGGTATTATGAACACCTACGGAATCAACTTTGTACGTGCCGAAGCTGGCGAACTGGCCATCAAGGAGAAGTATGACAAAATGGAAGAAAAAGCTACCAAATAACTATGAATAAAAAAGTATTAATCATCACAGGCGCTGGACTCGCAATAGGTTTTGCCGAAGCGCTTATCTATTACAATTTAGGTAAGAATGATCCATCAAAGGAGTTAAAACTACAAATACCCAAAGGTGCCGAACTTTTAAAAACTACTGGTATCATTATCGTGACCTCTCTGGCGACAGCAGCACTTTCTAACGTTTTAGAAAATGCTATTGCAGATAAACAGGAACTCATCCCAATAACAACATAAGATTATGAAGAAAATAGAACATCAGGGTTTCCTGAAAAATAACAAGCTGGATAAGAAATTGCTATTACAACCCATTCAAGAAAAAATAGAAATCTTTGATAGAATGTATAAACTGCTTGAAACAGTTTCAGATTGTGAAAAAGGGAGTTTATACGAACAGCTTGAGGAACTGGATTTAGAAATCTTAGAGGACATCGATGAAGAGTATGCCGATAAACTAGAGTTCAATGAAATTGAAGATGCACTAGAAGAACAACCAGAACTTGAAAAAGTAGCACCTAAAAAGGAAGCTGCAAAACCTGCTAATGACGAGGCTATTTTAGAGGAGTTAGTAAAAATGGGACGTGTCCGAAATATTGCTGGCTCTACGTTTCGAGATTTGGGTGTAAAAACGCAG
Source organism: Winogradskyella sp. (assembly GCF_016744625.1). Classification (GTDB taxonomy): domain Bacteria; phylum Bacteroidota; class Bacteroidia; order Flavobacteriales; family Flavobacteriaceae; genus Winogradskyella. The sequence continues at coordinate 78,400 of NZ_JADGDZ010000002.1, read as the reverse complement.
TTGGGTTGGAATACGGTGATTGGGAAGTATCGTGTGGTAAGGACTAGTGTTTTTAAGTATCGGTATGAGGTGGAGCGGATATAGATATTATTCGTCCGTAAGGTCTACAGAATTGACTAAGATAGCTTTATCCCCAAATTTATCGGTAATCTGCTTTTCACTTATGGTTACGGGAAAAGCCATTGCCAATAAATGTTTGGCTCTTGACATTGCAACGTAAATAATTCTCTTCTTTTCCGATATAAAGCCATTTGGCTCAGGTTCTATGTCTCTAAAATTCATATTCTGTTTATGGTTTTTCTCATCAAAAAATACGAGAATAGCGTCTAGAGTTTTTCCTTTTACTTGATGAACAGTAGTAAGAGCATTTGTTTTTGCAATATCGACACGGTTAAAATGATCACTTACCGGTTCATCACGTGTTGATTTATCAAAGTATTTTGAAGCTCGCTTCAACTTAAATAATAATTTGACATCAACATCTAAGTGCTTTTCAAAGTAGGCAGGACATAAAACCGACCATTCAGCTACCGTATTAGTAAGAGCTGGCAGATTTTTAATAAGTTTTATCAATCTCGCGTTGTTCTCAAAGTCGTGAGATAGTTCTTCCTTAATCTGAGCTTTTGTAGAATGGTTTGCTTCAGGGTTTTCTACTTCGACAGTGATATATCTCATTATTTTAATAGCTTCCTTTAGATTATTGTCCTCGTACTCTATTCTCGCTGTTATAAGATCATAAGGAAGCCTCTCGTTCCAGGGTTGCTGTAGTGCATTTCTTCCAAGCATTTTATTTCTAACTGTATTTCCTCTTACAACAACTTTACGGTCATCATAACTATTTACGTAACAATAATTATCAAAATGTTGGATTATTGCGCTTCGATCGTCTGATCTATATCTATAAATTAAGATAGGTTCTTCAAGGTCTTCTGCACAAGCAGAGTTGATTTTTGAAACACTATCCGGTCTCAATAATGAAAAACAATCTATGATATGCTGGGGAGATCTTCTATTGTCTGTAAGTTCTAAACCTTGATAACCATCATCTTCAAATTTCGAAAGAAATAGTTGGGGATTTGCGTCTCTAAACTCGTAGAGACTTTGATATGGATCACCTATGAATTCAATGTTTTGTAAGCCTTGAGATTGTAATTCTTCAAAAATCTGATGCTGCAAGAGTGAGTTGTCTTGTGCTTCGTCTATAATAATATGTGGGAATCGTTTAACAAGCCATTGCGCTATTTTTGGGTTTTTGCGTAGTAATGTCAAAGCTATGAACGAAGAGTCATTTGTTGTAATAAGACCTTTTTCAAACTGCCATTGTTTTATATACTTACAGTATTCTTTAAAAACTTCAAGATCAACTTTATCTTCTGAAGGTGCATTTCCTTTTACAGTATAACTACCATTAGGCTCAAGCCTAATTTGTGAAGGGGGATATAAAAAGTAGATACTTCTATCATCTTTTGCTTTGAAGCCGTTCATTTTGTAGGTAATACCATCAACTAGCTTTCCATTTTTATTGTATTTGATTTTCCAAAATGAATCAAGTCTTGAATTATTATCTAAGATTCTAGGCCTTGCAAAATTTCTCTGTAACAAATAGTAGAATGGTAACGTAATGTAAATATTAATAAAACTATCTATTGTACTTACCAAACTAGGATATGATAAGGTTTGACCACTAAGTTTATTATATGTTTCGTTCAGTTCGTTTTTTGCTGCGTTTGTAAAGGATAAACAAGCAATTCCAGAATAAGTATTGTACTTTTTGCGGTAACCTGGCTCAAGGTTAATAATTTTTTGTGCTATGGCTGTTGTTTTTCCACCACCAGGACACGCATTTAAGACAACCTTACCTTCGGCATCCAGATAGGCTTGAAGTTCAGGAGTAATATCTATATTCATACTCCTTGCCTTAAATGTTTCAACCCTTTGCGAATGTATTTTGGAACTTTAAATTCCTTCCGAGCCCTTTTAATGTTCTTCAATAAGTAGAGTGAGAAATTTTGTGCAAATGCCCCTTTTGAAGTAAATGTTTTCCATAACAAAATTGCAGTTTTTCTTCTGTAGCTTTCATCCCAGTCTTCATCTTTAACCGTCTCGAGGTATTCTAAAATACTAGATGCCTTATCATCGTCAATTTTCTTTATATATTTAAAAAGGAAGTTGTTTTGTAAATCAGCTCTTTCTTCGGGAATGTTTGCAAGTGCAAGCTCATATTCTAATGTTTTCTCAGCATCAAAAACTTTAATATGATCTCTGCTATTTGCAACAGATTTCAAATTAGCAACCCTTGAATTTGGGGCAGCAGATTGGATCTCATTATCTAATACATTCAACACTTTATAACCATCTGCTATAAGCTTGTCAAACTTATAATCCTTACTTTTTGATTTGGGATATTTGTCATTATCTGTTAGAATAGAAATAGGTTTAGTAATTGCCTTTTCGTCTTTCGACGAATTAAACAAATGCATAAAAGGATAAAAACTTGTACCTCCTACGTTTACTAATTCAATCCTATAATCTTCTAAACGATACTTTTTTAGTTCGGCAAATGCCGTTATAAGTAACTCTTCAGAAATACCCTCAACGAATAGAACAGCTTTTGCGAACAGCAATTGAGATTTGGTAACGTCTATATAACGTTCTAATTGATCTTTTCTGAATTTGAATCGAGCATCCTTAACTGCGTTACCTTTTACGGTGTTTTCCACAATACTTTCATCATCTCTGTTTTCAAACTGCTTTGAAAGTCTAAATGCATTGTCATCTAAAAGAATTAGGTTCTTTAATGGGACTTTTGATGTTAACGTAGGCGAATGGCTAGTAATAAATAGTTGGCTATTTTTAGAAGTACTGGAGTCTCGTAAAAAGCCATACAAACTTAATTGAAGCTGAGGGTGCAAGTGCGCTTCTGGTTCTTCTATTAATAGGGCAAAATGAGGAATTTTATTTTCTTCAATTTGATGCTTTATATCTCCTAAGACTGTTGCAATGTAGATTAAGTTGTTCTGTCCTAAACTATTTTGCCACAATGAAAAACCGTCTCCAGTTAATGAAGTTCTATTGTGAGGTAAATAAGGCTTGATTGCATTTACAATATATTCTGTTTTAGATTGCTCAATTTGAAGCCCTATTTGATTATCTCTAAAACGTTGGTAAATACCAGATAAATTATCATTTACTCCTAATCGAGTTTCAGAGACTTCTGGTTGCTCAAGCAATCTGTCATTTGCATCTGTCATTATTTGCTCGATAGTTGCCTCAGACCCATTTTTTTCTACGCGTCTTTTAATAACACGACCCAGCACGTTTCCTCGGTTACTTAAAAGATCTCTTGTGCTATCTCTTAAACCACTTAAGTAATAATGTTGGAAAATTTCAAAAGTTTTATAATCTGCACGTTGTCCTTCTACATTGCCAGTATAATATGAAGATATTGGGTATTTACCACCTTTGTTCTCAAAAGTTAATGTGATGCCTGCATACTCATTTGTGTCATCATCTGGATCTATAACCATATATTCATAAAGAGCTCCTTTTTGTGATGCAGATAGGCCTCTAAACTCAAATGATATTGTGATTTTATCTGCACGCTCGACTGCAATAGAGTCATCTTCGTTTTTAGTGATACTTTCGTGAAAGTCAGAGAAACCAACAGATAAATCCCTAAGTGGCTCTCCCATATTATATAGTAAGCGTATGGAATCTATGACAGCAGATTTATTACTTCCGTTTTCTCCAATAAGTATATTGATTCGCTTGTGGAATTCCAGTACCATTTTCTTGATACCTCTAAAATTTTCTATGCTTAGTTTTGATAAATACATTCTATTTTATTAAGCTACCAAACCTTGAATTCTATCTTTATTCAAATCACAAAGGCAAATGGTTAAGTAGTAGTTTATGCGCTATATTAAAAAAGTATACAAGTTAAAAAACATTCGCACCTACTCAAGTGAAAACTAAAGTAAATCTTCTATAAACTTTTTGTAAATAAATTGAAAAACAACTTTTAGTAGTTTGCCTGTCAAACAATTCGGCGATTGCCCAATGAAAAAGACAGCACACGATTACCACGATTTACAGCAGAGTATAGATTCCTTAATTGGAAAGTTTGGGCTTCAAAAAACCATTGAGGTTATTGATAGTTTAACCAGCAATACAGAGCTTACCACTCAAGACAAGGAGAAAGTAAAACTTCTTCTCGTTTTTATTATTTCACAAAGCATTGAAGTCTTTGATTTAAAAGAAGAAAACTTCTACACCAGCAGCGTTCAAGAGTATCGTGAGGCTCGTATGTCCTGTTATTATTTACTCAAAAAATATACAGATTCTAGTTATGCAAAGATTGGCGAGAGTTTTAAGCAGTCCAAACGTGCCATACTATACAATTACCACAAGTGCGATGAGATTCTTTCCATCCCACAATTCTACAAACCTTTTGTAGAAAAATTCAAAATCCTCGAAAACAACATCATCAATTTTATTGCAAAATTGAATTAAGCCTATGCAAGATAAAATAGCCCAAGAGGTACAAGATGCCCTAACTGCAACTCCAGAAGAAATCAATTTTGAACAACTTCAAAACGAAGATAGTAGTCCGCTTAACCAACCAGTGATTGAAAAAGACATAGGTGGTGAACGTCCTGTTGATGCAGATGAAGAAAAACAAAAAAGCTGGAACGTTTGGAAACCAGAACAAGAGCATAAGACCCTTGATGAATTAGAACCTGGACGCAGCGGAAATACTCAAACAGATTTTAGAACTAAGGTCGAAGCCAAGGTCGAAAAGGAAAAAGAGCAAGAACCACTTGATGCTCCAGAGCAAGAAATCAACGGAAATGGATTTGATACTGAAGCTGATGAAACCGTAACCGACCAAGATTTTGAAGTTCCGCTCGCGCAAGCTAATCAAGCAGCCGATGCGATATTGGGAATGTCTAACAATGTTCTTGCAGTTGGCGGTGGTTACTTCGTAAAAATAAAAAAGCACCAAGAGTTCTATGAGTTTGAAGAAATCATTCAGGTTGTAGACCAGCAAAATGAAAAGAATGTAGAGCGTATAAAGCTTGACAAAGAAGATCAAGCTTTACTTAGACCATTGCTTGCTCAAGTACTTCGTAAGAAAGCTAAAAAGCTCACGCCAGAACAGCAATTAATGGGTGCAGTCATTTCCATTTTGATGAAAAAAGCACAAGTCGTTATGGAAGTGCGTGCAGAGAACAGTCTACTTGAAAACCGCATTCTCGATATCGTTCGCCAAGAAAAAGGTGAGACTGAAATAGAAGATATTGAGGAGGAAGATGAAAATAAGGACGATACAGATAGTGCTAATTATGCTTTCTCGAAATCGAGCGTGCGAGATTCACGACCGCAGGGAGAGCGCAGCGTTAAAGCGCAACCAGAACAAAAGCCACTTAAAGAAAAAGTAATTAAACCTGAACCTACCATTCAAGATATAGAAGTCGAAGAAGTCGATGATGATATTCCAATCTTAGATGTTGCTGAAGAACCACAAAGCAATTCGTAATGTCAGGAACTACATCTAATCGAGGACGTAAGCCCATAAGCTATAAGAAAGAAGATTTAGAACGCCAACCGATGATTATGCTCGTTTGTGGCGAAACAGGTGTTGGTAAAACCTATCGCAACAAACAAGAGATCAAACACTATATGATGGATCATTTAGTGATGGGAAAGAAAGGTCGCAAGGTTTTGGCCTTTGATACCAATGATGATGATTATCCACAATTCAGAACCGTAAGCCCAAATCATTTGAAGGCACTTACCAAAGTCTCTTCAAGACGCATCCGTCCTTTTAACGCAGATGGTTCGCCTATGGATAATGACGAAAAAAAAGAAGTCATTACGAAGATTATGAAACATTATAAAAATGGTCTCGTAGTCTTAGACGATATTGACCATTATATGACAGGCGCAAAAGGACAGTCTATGATAGGTGCGCTTTGTACAGTGCGTCATAAAGGGATTGATATCGTACTAACGCACCAGTCTGTAGCAAAAATCACAACCTCTGAGTGGCAAAACTGTACGTGGTTGCGATTGCACCACCAAGTAGATGATGTGACGCGCTATCGAGAACGTATTCCTAAGTATCAAATGGTGCGTATCGGTCAGCTTATCGTAGATGAACAATATGAACTATGTTCCAATGCTTTTGCAATGGGAAAGATTACAGATCTTGAATATAAAATCCAGAAGAGTTTTTTCGTGTATGTCAATATGCGAGAGCAACGCATTAAAGGTTGTAGTCGCGCAGCCTTTATAAGGGCTTGTAAAAAGTTTATCGACCAGGAAGAAAGTAGAAAAGTAAAGATGCTTTTAAATGAACAAGATTTTAATGAAAACAATATTTACAAAACCAAGAATGAGGCTATTGTAAAATTGATTTCAGATAAGTTACGTTATCACGAAGATGGGTTGAGTGGTCCTTTATGATAAATTGGTGAAGAAGGGAGGAGTCGAACCTCCCCAGCGCCGTCCTGATTTCTTTCGCTGATTAACTTTCTTGGGGTGCTTATCTTAAGTCAGGTGTTATCGGTACCACACTTCTCCACTAGCGCTAAACTCCAGACAATACTATTAAAAATAGTTCCATATTCATTTTTCACAAAATTCTTTACTTCATTAATTTTTATCATAATCACGTTTTTTAAAATTGTTATTAGTTCACTTAACGAGAAGTGCATACCAAACCTGACTACGGATAAACCAACATCAAAAGATTTCGTTAACCAAGAAATCACGATCTTAAATATCTTCAAATACAATTTACTCCTTTCTGGTTAATAGTCAATAGTTAGAGATTTATTTTTTGAATATTTTAAGTATTCATCGTCCCAAAGTCCCTTTCGCGACAGCGGAAAAACTACCATTCATTCTCAACTTCGCAGTCAATCAAGGTTTAGAGACCTCGCCAACTAATTCAAAACGAAATCAATCAATAATTAAACGAATGGCAAACAAGAACGACATCGCCTGGACACCAATTCTGTATTGTGTGGGAGCAGGCGTCGCTGGAATCGCATTAGGAACATTTTTAATTGCTCCGATGATGCAAAAAATGAAAGCTAAAAAATTAGCTGAAGCAAAGAAACCAGCAACCGCAAGTCCAACTAAAAAATAGTGTTTAGAGACACTTTTGGACACCAAAACAAAAGTATCATCCTGTTTTTTGAACAGGCAAACAATGAAAACAAATGAAAGATTATAACGACGAATTAATGCGTTACGAAGAAGCTGCTGAAGATCAGTATGACGACTACGATAACGACGAGATGTACGACGATGAAGAAGACGACTTCGATACTGGATTTGAAGGTTTAGAAGACGGTTATGACGAAGAGTACGAAGATGAATATGATGATTACGACGACTACGCTGATGAAGGCGAGTACGACGATGATGCCTATGATGATTACACAAAATCAAGTATTGGCAAGATAGACCCTAACGATAGAACCCTTACGGTTGTCGTGACTAACAAATCTGGCGCTCGTGCAGAGGCAGTTATTTTTGGTGGTAATGCAGAAGCTGCTCAACCTAACGGACTAACCGTTGAGATTGAAGAGTCCAGTCACAAAGAAGTACGTGAAGAGAGCAAATCAAATCCGTTCAAGATTGCGGGAATGAAATACTCTGTGAGTAACGCACTGCAATTTGATAACGTGCTACGTATTGACCGTAGAACCGCTTCTGGGTCTAAAACCACCAGAGTTTATCAACCGCGTAATGCGACTTCGCCACAAAACTTTACCCAACAACTCATCGACGATGATAACTTCGAGATGGATGTTACAGGTCAGGATTCCCTGCGTGTATCTGTAGAAGATGGTGTGACGGCAGTATTCACATTTACGATTAAAGCGAGAGCAAATCTGGGTAACCTTTTAAAAGGCACTAACGTGGCAGAGCTTTCAAGAGCACCACGTACCACTGGGCTTCCACAACTGGATTTAATCCGTAGAAAAAGACCAACAGCATTAGGTGTGCGTCCTAGACGTAGAGTGGTGAGACGTCCTACTCGTAGAGTTGTAAAACGTCGTAGACTAGTCAGAAAACCGGTGGCGAGACGTCCAGTTTCTCGATTGGTAAGACGTCGTAGACGATAGTCCTGTAATAAGGAAATCGTCCAGACTTTGTACCTAATACCAGACAGCCAGAGTCGGTTTTCCCCTAAACCATACACTCTGGCTGTTCTTATTGAAATCAAGATGAAAAACTCAAAACAAACACCTTCACTAGCTCAAAATAGAATCGATTATATCGTCTATCACAATACAGATGATGTTGCAAAATTGTTGTTTGAGTATGGTTTTGAAGCGCCCGAAGACCCTAAACACCTAGCAGAAGCTATAAAAGAACTTGCTCGCAAAAAAGGTCGGAAGGTTATTAAAGAGCTCATACAATTACATCCCGATAAGGAGGCTATTCTAAAGCTTAGCCAACCCAAAGAAGACAACTTTTGTGGTGCTTGTAGCAACGACTCTTACAATACAGAAAGTAATTTCTGTAAAGCTTGTGGGCATTCTAATTATTCAGGCACAGGAGATGAAGACAGTTTTCTTAACCAGTTTGAGAGCTATTCTGACAAGGACTTAGAACGCTATTACCAGACCATCGTAAAACGATCTAACGCTCAAGCAGATGATAAGAATCTTGCGCAGGAAGTTCAAATGGTTTGGAACGAAGTGCGCATTCGTAAAGAAGCAAAGAAAAAAGAAGCAGAACCTAAACCACAACCGCATAAAACCTTTAGCGTGACTAAAGATGAACTCCTACTTTTTGGAGTGGTTTTCATCGCAGGCGCTTTAGTTGGGCACGGTTTAAAATTCAATTTTAGCAATGTCAAATAAACAATCACAATACAATCAGGCGATTGATAACCTTACTTATTTGGTTCTCAATTATCCAAAACCTGTTCAAGAATTACTTGCTAAAAGCAATGTGTTCTTTCAAGGTAAACCATCAAAAGAGCAACTCGTAAATGAGGTGGTTGACCTATTAAAAGATGGAGATTACGCTTTCGCGAAAGCGTTAGAAACTTTAATAGCTCGTTTCTCATCACAAGAGAACGACCAATTTTGGGGAGCGATTGCCAAAGGTGCTGTAGGCATTATAGGTGGACTCTTTAAGAAAAAGAAACGTGGAGGTTCATCTAATAGTGGCGCAGCTCAAGCAGCTGCACAAGCAAGAGCATCTGCCCAAGCTGCTGCGGCCAAAAGAGATATGGAAATGCGTATGCAGCGTATGCGAGAAGAGCAAGAACGCAAACGTCGTGAGGCAGAAGAAAGACGTAGACAAGAGGAAGCACGTCGTCGTGAGGAGGAAAAGAAGAAAGCCGAAGCTGCAAAAAAGAAAACCAATATGATGCTAATGATAGGCGGCGGTGTGGTCGTCTTAGGAATCGGAGCGGTAGTATTAATGAAATCGGGACGTCCACCTATGCCTTACGGACAACAACCGATGCCAATACCGAGATAAAATGACAAACACCTACGCACTTACGGATTATGATGTTTATCAGGACGAAGACTACGATAATTTTGGAGGCAGACGTCGTCGTCGCAGAAAGAAACGACGTACTCGAAAATTATTAAAACGCAGACGGTCTTCTAAACCAAAATTAAGCAGACCACCTGTAAGAAGTCGCCCCAGAGTCGTTCTTGGTCGTCCTATGAAATTACCGCCTATTCGAGTGAAGAGTATTCCTGTGATTCGTAAGAAAACGGTACAACCGAAAAAAGCGGTCATCAAGACTAAAAAACCACCAGTCAAAACAAAGACACCCATAAGTCACTTGATTAAAAAATCAAATCCATCGGTTGTCAAAACACCATTATCGGCTGTTGCAAAAGCCGAAGTCAAACAACTTCACACTGCACAAGTAGAAGCCAGTAAAAAGACAATGAAATCTGACAGTAAGGTGAGCAAAGTGGTTAAAGTTATTGCTGTCGTGGGCGTTGTAGGTGTCACAGGATTTGGGATTTATAAATTCATTCAAAACAAAAAATTACAAAATGGACATATTAGCACAAGTAAATGAAATTGACACAACGGTCTCAGGAGAAATAAGTGATGGGTTTTTGAGTGCCTCAATTAAAAACGTGGGAGAGGGAAAAGCTTTGGTTAATGGAGTGGTTTTATTTCCAGGCGAAGCAAAGGGCTACCCTTTTGTGGGTAAAGGTTATAAGAAAATTACCTACGATCCTGGAGCCTCGACCTTAAGAATAATGCAAATTATCTAATTCCCATTTATGATTTTAGGAGAAACAGAGAGCATTTTAAGTCGCCATCTACAAGATGAGGATTACGATGACTTTTTTGGAAATAAAAAGAAACGTAAAGCAAGACGTGCCAAGCGAAAAGCAACACGTGCGGCCAGACGAACGGTAAGAAGATCTGCTCCAAAACGAATAGAGCGCAAAGCAAAGCGCACGAAGTTCTTTAAAGATGTAGGACAGATTTATAAAGAAGCTGGTGGCGCTACAGCAATAGGTCAAGTAATCGATTCGTTTACTACACCAAAACCTTTAGATGGATATGGCACTAACGCAGAATTACCTTCGGACTTCTCTGTAGACTTAGGAGCTCCAGAAGTTCCAGAAGAAGAGAAAAAAGGGATTCCTACCATCGTTTATGTTTTAGGTGGCGTCGTAGTTGTCGGAGTGATTGGACTTGCAGTAATGAGTAGTTCTAAGAATAAGCAATACCAACAATATCCTCAGTGATAACAACCATTCCATCAAATAGAGAACGCTTTCAGATAAAACTGACCATTATGGCTTTGATGCCTTTTGAGTTGGGAATTCGTGTGTATGATCCTGAGCATCCTAATAGCTATTATTTTAGGAGAAAAGCCGCTTTCGCGAAAGCAAACTCAAAACGAGAATTTGTGATCGCATTACCTGTCTCTCCAGAAGTGCTGGAGATGGAAGTCTTTGATAAAAACCACGCAGATGACGATGCTTTTGAAATCGTCAATGTGAAAATTGAAAAAATGCCAGCACTTGCGGTTTGGGCGACTGACGACCAACATCGTTTCTTAGAATTTGCGATTCAGTTTGCACAAAAAGCAGGTTATGTGCCTCCTGGTTTTTATGAAAGCACCGACAACGAATTTCTATTTCAATATTTAGATAAAATAACAGATCCTTTTGGTACAGAGCTTATCACACCAGCGAGAACGCATCGCAAAATGCCGAGAGTTCAGATATCACAACGTTTATTTAAATCGTACACCATTCCTATTCGTGTTGCCATTTTAGCACACGAAGGTTGTCATTGGTTCTTAAATACGCGCAGTCAAACCACCGCAGATTTATGCGGAATGAAACAATACCTCGATTATGGTTTCCCAACCATTGAGGCGGTGTATGCGGTAACGAAAGTGTTCGGGAAAAACCCAGAAATGGTTGGTGCATCACAAATTGAGCGTACCAAAGATGTTATCAATTTTATAGAAAATTATAGAGCCAATGAGTAGAGCAACATATACTTGGTTAGACAAGCAGGCAAGTTTAAAACGTTTCTACGCACAACTTCAAAAAGATAATGATGTTGTACAAGTAACGGTTACCAACCATACTAAGGACATAAGAAAAGTATGTCTTTGGGGTGCGATTGCTTGCACACCTCTTACTGACCCAATGTTTATAAATGAAGAAGGAACAAAAAGTGTAATCGTAGATAAGCAACCACAAGAGTTGGTCTATAATGTTGCTACAGACTTATTTTATGTAGTGAATCAATTAGGCGATTCAGTTTCGGTGGTTAACCCTTCAGGAGAACTTGTTACGACTATTGACTTATTGCAAGGTAATTCTCAGACTGATAGTGGATCTGGAGTTGGCGAAAGAAGAGCTGTTAATCCGACAATTTTAAGCGTTCCAGGTAGTATCAGTCCAGTTGCTTTAGCGGTAAATACATCTGCTAATAGTGTTGAATACGGAGTAGTTGCGGTAGCTTGCTCAGTATCAAATGAAGTCGTTTTTATAAATCAAGACTTTACAATTTTACGAAGAGAATCTGTTGGAAATCGTCCAGTAGATATCGTTTATAATCCAGTGGATCAATGTTATTATACAGCAAATTTAGTTTCAGGAACAATCTCTAAAATTTGCATCAATCGTAGAGTAAATAATTTGCCTTTAGTACCTGGAGCCAGAACACTTGGAGTTGATACAGATTCAGGTGATTTATACATTCACAATATTGTGGATGGCGCTATCAATGTGTATGATCTTCAAGGCAATCAAAAAGGAAGCGTAGGTTCTGTAGTGGCAGATATTGTTTCGTTTCAATTCCATCCAGTGACCAAGAATATGTATATGGTACTGAATAATTCAAATTCTGTTTCGGTTTTAGACACCGTAAGATTTGGAGCCATCACTAAATTAAGAGTAGGTAAAGATCCTGTAGCTATTGCTTATAATTCGCATAATGGATTGATGTACGTGGGAAATCGAGGCGATCAAACGTTCAGTAGAATTAGCCCAAAGCATCAAGTATTAGATACTATTAAAACTGAAAGTTTTGGACTTGGGTTAGCTATTAGTTCTAAGGAAGAAATTATAGGCGTAAGTAACTCTGTAGATGATACAGTTAGCATTTCGGGATTACAATCTGGTCCTACCGTAACCGTAAACGAAGAATATTATGAAGATCGTGAAGACTTCCAACATAATCCTGCAATGGTTGGTCACGTAAAGCTGGTCGCTTCTGGAGAAGACCGCATCAATGCACTACAGATTACAGAGAAGTCCGTCACTGGTACCGAAATCTGTAAAACCATCTCGTTGAGTAATAGTCAGAGTCCTCAAAACTTTGCAAATGTTTCAGAGGTATTTGACTTTGATGGAAACTTAATAGATGGACACGTGACCTGGTGTTTTAAAATCAATCCGTTACAACAAGTCAGCTTTTTAATTTATTACAATCAAATAGAGATGTATAATCTACTTCCCGAAAAATCAAGAATATCTACTGGTGTCCAAATGAGTAAAGGCATTCCAGTATCGTGGCTCGATAACCCTAAAGACGATCCACCTAATGAGTCAACTTATTAATATAGCCTTAAGCCAATACGGTGTAACCGAAATTGTAGGCTATCAACATAATCCCATTGTTCTCAACTACTTCAAGGAAATAGGTCATACTTGGGTTTCTACAGATGAAACTGCTTGGTGTTCTGCCTTTATCAATTGGGTAGCGCTCAAGGCGAAATTAGAACGAAGTAATAAACTTACTGCGCGTTCTTGGTTGCAAGTTGGCGAGGAAATCAACGAACCAAAACTTAACGATGTGGTCGTCTTCTGGCGTCATAAAAAGTCCAGTTGGAAAGGTCACGTAGGTCTTTTTATCAGTTATTCCGAAGACAAAAAATACATCTACGTCTTGGGAGGCAACCAAAGTAATCAAGTTAACATCAAGAAATATCCTGTCTATCGCTTATTGGGCTTTAGACGCTTATCCGCCATAAACCTTTAAATCAAAACAGATGCAAAAAGTAGATTATCTCATCATACAAAGTACCGATACCAGCGAAGCTAAAGACTTTGGTAAAGAAATTATTATCAATCAGCACACGCTACCAAAAGATAAAGGCGGTTTTGGATGGAACCGTCCAGGCATTGATTATCTCGTACTTCAAGATGGTGTGTTACAAACCATCATAAGTGAAGACAGCCCAACAACCACAGATTTATGGGGCATCTCTCACGGACAAAATGGTATCACGGGAATCGCCAAACACATTGCTTATGTAGGTGGCAGAACACTCAAGGAAGCTTGGGACAAAGACACGCGTACCGATGAACAAAAACAGTCACTCGAAGCGATTGTAAAGTTCTATATACTGCGCTTTCCAGACATCATTATTGCAGGTTTTAATGAAATTCCTGCCAAAGCAGATGAAGATAGTCCAGGATTTGAAGTAGCAGAATGGCTCAGAGCATTAGACATTCCCGAGCATAATATTTACAAGAGAAAGTAGATGAAAACGATTTTGACATTAGGCGTAGGTTTTTGGTTGGGTAGGCAGCTGTATATCAATTATGATAAGCGAACCGCTTTAAGAAAAGAAGCACAACTCAAAGCTCGCCTTCAGCAATTTTTAGAACAAAACGATTTCAGTAAAACCGATAGCAAAAAACACAGTAATACCATTTTCAGGAGTAATTAATGGCGATACAAGTAAACATAGATAACCGCATTTTTTTAGTTCCAGAAGCAGACGATCCGTGTGACTTCTGGACAAGCTATTTCGCCAAATTAAAGAGCGAATTAGGTCAAGAGAATGCAAAAATGATATGGCTCATTACTTGGAAATCTAACGGTTCAGCATCCTGTACAACGAGTCCCAATTTCAACAAATGGCTCAATCAAAACAATCTTGATGTTTCTAATATGGCAACCAGAACCATTGCCGATTTATCTGAAATAGGTGGAAATGTTTTTGGCTTGGGAAAGAGTTTGACAAAGGTATTATCGATTGGTGTTCCTGTGATACTGGCAGTCGTATTGGTTGGTGTTATCGTACTTCTTAAAAATTCAGCAAAGAATGCAGATGTGTCGGATTTAGCAATGCTCACACCTGCAGGTCGTGGCTTAAAACTGTTGGACAAATGAGTATGACGTATAAAATCATAGGCGCAAGTGTAGGAACTCTATTTATAGGGACAACGTTTTTCTCATTGAGGAAGCGCAGTCGTGACGTACGCACCAGCAAATTACTGACTGCTATTCAGGCGCAAATTCAACCAATTTCAAGTGGACTGACCTCGCAGAATGCTTTTGATATTCATTTTTTGAATAAGGTGTTACAAACAGTAAACCGCGAAGTGTTGGTATTAAAAACAAGTACCGCTTCTCGCTATGCAGACCAGATTCACAAAGCTTGGGGAAGCTGGTATCAAGGAGGCGATGATGAAGAACAAGTCTACGGAGTCTTTCGCAAGATGAAAGATAAAGTTCAGGTCTCTCAAGTGGCAAAAGCCTACCAAGAAACCTATTCAAAAAACCTGATTGACACGCTCAAAGACCGCTTTGATAAGGAAGAAATAACCATAGTGCTCAACATCGTGAAGGCGCTACCTAATTACAGAACAGCTTAATATGGAAATCTCAAAAACAGGATGGTGGATGATAGGTGGCGCAGGACTTGGCGTTATCGGGATAGGTGTTTTTGTTACGCTTTCGCGAAAGCGTATAAAGCAGCAAGCACTGCAATCCACGACAACCACATCTATAGGAACTGGTGTGCAAGTCACTACTGGAAACGTAGGAACTACCAAACAAGAGCCGAATTGGAACAGTCCATTTGATATGAACTATCTCACAGATGTTCAGAAATGGGTGGCACCAAAAAGTATTCAAGTATTGGACGATGCTTCGGCTAAGAAACTGGCTAAAATCATTAAGGATGCGAAAGGCACTTTTAATGACGATGAAGAGGCCATCAAAGATGTTTTCGGTAAAAAGTTGCGTGATAAAACGCAAATCGCCAGTCTTTCTAAAGCATTTTATCAGCTCTACAACAAGGATATGTGGCAACACTTGAATAGCTTTTTGAGCCAAAGCGAAATGAAGGAATACGTCTCAAACTATGTGCAACGCCTTCCCAATTATCAATCATAAATCGAACCAATGAAACAGAAATCAACAGCAACAAATCCATCATTTATGACTAAAAACAAAGACCTTTTAGTGGTAGGTGGTGTTATCGTGGTACTCGCGGGAGCTGCTACCGCGTATTATTTTATGACCAAGAAAAAGGAGAAAAAAGAAGCTGCATTAGCAACTGCATCTTCGTCTGGAGTTACAACAGTTTCAAGTGGTTCATCCAGCTATCAAACACCACCGTTTATTCCAAGTTCTTCAACTTCATCTAGTTCAAGTACGAAACCAGTTATTACTAAAACAGGCTATCCTATCAAATATGGAAGCCGTCATCCTGATGTGAAAATATTGCAACGCTATCTGAAGATCTACAAAGAAGATTTAGGCAAAACGGGACCAAAACGTGATGGTGTAGATGGGCAATTTGGTCCTAAAACCTCGCGAGCTGCACAAAAGCGATTAAAGAAAACAGTATTCACTCAAGCCGATATCGCAGGAATGCGAAAAGCGCTGTCAAGTCTCGGGAAATAATGAGCGAACAAACGATGCAAAAAGGATTGCTTATCGCTGGTGGGCTTTTGGGATTAGGATTGTTGGGCTATGTCCTCTTTAGAGATAAAGAAGAAACGATTGAAGATGCAGAATTTACAATCGTTGAGGAATCTCAATCTGTAAAAGTTGAGAAACCTATTCCACAGAAAAAAGAAGTTTCTGTGGTTGAAATGAAGCCTATAGTTTCTTTGGAAAAAGAAAAGAAAGCAATCGTCATAAAGCCCGAAGTACTACCAAAACCCAATGATGATTTTCCATTAAAATTAGGAAGCAAAGGAGAACCTGTTTATCAATTACGTGTCTATCTCTTAAAAAATCACGGTGCTGCACAAGGCTTAATCACAGATGAATTTGATGCTATTACTGAAGAACGTGTTTTGAGACTTTACAAAGTAAAAGAAGTGTCAGAACAGCTCTTCAACGAACGCAATATGGGCAACATAAAAAAGCAACACAAGGATGGCAGAAAAGCGAAGCATTAAAGATTTAATAGATGGTCTGGTAGATAAAGACGGTATCAAGACCGAAGTCACAGTAACGCTTACCAATCAAACATTAACCAAAATTGTGCTTGCTCTATTGGCTTCGGGAGCAACTATAGTGGTAGTAGTACATTTAACTAAGAATCTATTTCCAAATCATCAAATAGCTGCGTTGCAAGCAGATATTAAAAGCATAAAAGAAACCCTAAAAACACAATTAAAATGATCGAAATTTTATCACACATCTCCAATTATTTAAATAGCCTGGATTGGGCTTACATTTTCACATTCATCGTTATTGCTTATGGTCTCAACCATTACCGCTCAACTAACTTCTTTTATGAAGTTTTTAAGCTTAAAATAGCAACACGCTATCGTGTGCTCATCATCGGCATTATTTACGGAGTCGCTCTGTACTTCATACGAGGTTATCAAATCAAGATGATTGAATGTTTATTACAATCGTTTGCTTTTGCGCTGGTGTTTCATAAACTCTTATTAGAGAAATTTTTAAACAAACTATTTCAAACGAAACCCAAGGAGTAATGAAGTTTTGGAAACCTTTTTTATTAGTGCTTTGGATTGCAGGGATTCTTGTCTTGCTCATCTTTTACATCATTCCGCAAGAGGAAGCTTTGAACAATGAAACCATACTAAAACTTGAAAAGGAAAACGAACTACTTACGGTTGAAAACGTAAGCCTTGATGAAGAAATAAAAAAGCTTAAAAAGCAAACTGATAGCTTGACTGGTAAGATAGTTTTAAGCCATAAAACGATTCAAAATTTACAAAATGCATTGGATGAAAAAATTAATACTATTGATAGGATGTCTGCTCTGGACTTGTATGAGTATTTCTCAGGATTTACAGCCGATAGTACAAGACTTAAACAATAAGAAATATTTCTGTTTTGACTTATCACAATCAAAGTATTTGGCAAAGCGATTAGAGTTCAGTCTTTATCAAGATAGCATTATTGATACGTTGCAATTACGCAATTATAGATGGCAGTATCTCACTCAAAAAAAGGATACGATCATTTTTAAATTGGAGCGTAAAGTTGAGAATTTTGTTGTCATTCAGGATAATGATGAATCTCATATTCAAGAGCTGAACTTGACCATTAAGAGACAGCACAAACAAATTAAAAGAGGTAAGCTGGAGCGCTGGTTTTTTGGCGGTGGCTTACTTGTATTAACCGGAATAATAATAGCACAATAATGAGTATAGTAGGATATCAAAGTAATGTGCCAAAAGCACAAGGTGGCGGATTAATAGCAAACACTCAGCGAGAGCTGAGTGTGCCATCTAATCAATTAAATGCAGATATGTTGCACTCTCCTGGTCGTAATATTTATGCAGTGATCAACGAGAATATCGTAATCGGCAAGGACATTCGTTTGCGTTCAAGGTCTGGAAGAAAGGAAATTGCTGGCTGGCAATTAAGTCTACCTGCACCGATCAACAAAAATCAACAAGGCGAGCATACAGGAACACTGTTGAGCCGTCAAGGAAAACCGTTTTACTATGCGATAGATGACGACGGTCGTGTATTTGTAAGCGGTATTTTTAACGATCCAGAAGATGAAATCATTTTTAATGTGAATCCGTATGTGGCGGAGCTTCCATTGAAGTTTAGACCGTTTTCTGGTGGAATATTTGTGCTACCACCTGATGTTATTGAGAAAGACGAAATCGAAGAGTCTGAGCCAGTTATAGTAAGACGAACTCGAGTACCAAGCACCTTTTAAAATTTAATGATGCTTTCGCGAAAGCGTAATCTAAAAACTAATGGACTTAATTAAAATTCTTGCAATTGTACTGGGCGCTACTGGGTTTTGGAAACTCATTGAAGTGCTATTGCAATATGGGACGCAAAGACGTCTCAAAAGCGCCGAAATACGCAATCTCAATGTTCAGGCCAATAGTCTTGTGGTAGAAAACTATAAGCTATGGTCTGAAAATATGGAGAAACGGTTGAAACAACTGGAAAGTAAGAATACCTTGATGAATAAAACGATTACCAAACAAAGGGATCGTATAACAGATCTTGAAAGATATATCGAGCAATTGGAAGCTGAAATTCAATTATATAACAAACAAAAAAACAATGAACGTGGACAAAGGAAATAACACATTGAACTATATTTTTGGGGCGTTTATACTGCTAAGCGCTGTAAAAATAAGTTCAGATTTATTCTTGAGATACAAGAAAAGTAAAGAAACAGCAAAAGGTTGTGGCTGTGGTAAAAAGTAACAATCAACATATCTATGTTGGATTAGGCACCTTGTCAATTTTGCTGATAGGTGCTTTTGTTATTTACAGAAAATCAAAAACAAAGTCAATTAAAAATCGAGTGATACGAATGACTCAACGACCTATCGATTTATCTGTTTTTGACAGTCCAGATCTTCCTGGCTCTGGTAGTTGTATGGATAGGCAATTAATCTTTATGCTTCAGCAACTGGAAGCCAGAACTGGCTACCCTATTTTTCAATGGATTAACTCTGGAGCTCGTAGCGCTTCACACAACAAAAAAGTAGGCGGCGTTTCCAGTTCGTCTCATAAAATCCCTACGTGTAAAGCTGTAGATATTAAAGCTCAAACTACGTTTATCCGTAATCATCTAGTCTCTGTAGCTCGCGATGTTGGTTTTAAGCGCATTGGAGTAGGTAGAACCTTTGTGCATCTTGATACAGATGAAATGAAGTCGCAGTATGTGGCTTGGGGCTATCCAAGTGGGACACCTGCGGAGGTAAATCCTTTTGTTTAGGTTTTAAATTAATTACTTTACTTTGTCTTAAAAAAGTATTGTGACAAGAATTAGGGCAAAGGAAATTGAGCAACTACAGATTGAACGCTTTATATCTAACGTGAAGCACGGTATCATATTTCAGACATGAGAAGCGTCTGAAACACCAGATTTTACTGCGGAGACGACTGATAAAATCATATCGATAGAACATACGAGATTCATTAACAATCAAAGTAAAATGATTGAAGTCTACCGGCAAAGTATTATCGATGCAGCACGCCTTAAATTTGAGGATAAGTACGATGTGGAGTTGCAATGTATGTTCAGGTACTCTGATGCCGTGATGGACAAGCGACATTCTAAAAACCATTATATTGACTTGTTTTTCAGTCTTGTAGAAACTATTTATTTAGCAAATAAGGGAAGAGATTTTAGAGTTAGTACTAAACATTGCAAGTTAGAAAATGAATTTGTAGATAGTATCAATGTGAGCTCAGATACTACTTGGAGTAACTGGCAATCCGTAGGTGCATATCTGGTAAAGCCAATAGATTACAAAGATGTACAACTTGTAATAAATCACAAAGCCAGTCTAATTACCCAATACCCAAATAATATTGATGAAAAATGGCTTGTTATTATTGCTGGCTTAGGTCATCGATCATCAGGATACAGATTCGATTTACTCGATAGGTCATCAATTGATAAAAACGGTTTTGATCGTATTTATTTTTTTGATGATAGATCTGAAGATACTATTGAGATTGTTTAATTGGAATTAAAGACTAATGATACCATTTCTTTCAGATTATTATCCTCTTCGGTAATCCACTGGTTATTTTCTATTAATTTCTTTAAAATAGTTTTATGCTTTGTATCTAAGTCTTTTATGTCAAGATTAGAATAATTTTCAGGATTATCCATATCTGCCCATAGGCTTTTATGTTCCGACTTTACGATGCTTTTTGGATTTGCGGTTGGATATAACAACTTAATATTAGGGATAATTTTTTTTATCATATTAAAAATGAGTAAGCCATCATAATCCCAGTCTGCGGAGTAATAAATTGGTAAACCTCTGTTATCTGTGAATTTTAATTTATCAATATTTTTACCGCCAGCATACCATAATTCATACCCATATTTTTGTGGTAATGATGGCTTTTTTAAAAAGTCTAAATTTTCACAAAGTATTATTAGATTAGCTTTCTCGCATAGTAGCTTGTACATATACTGCTGATCTTTATCATCTGCAAGTTCTTCAATTTGAAGTATTTGTTTTATGGCATCTATGAGCGATTTCTTTCCGAGCAAATACTTTTCATTTTTAAAAAACATAGAAGATACATTTCTAACAGTATCTTCATTTTGGACAATTTGGTCTCGTATTGGCAATAGCTGACCATTATCCATACGACGCTTCATATCCATTAGCTCAATAATATCTGCCTCTTCAAATCTTGTTTGGGGTTTTAAGAGTTTATTATGTTCTAAAAAATCATAGTATTGATTAAATTTCTCTAAATGCTCTTCTTCATACATCTCAAAAAATTCTTCATCATCAGAATAATAAATTTTATAACCTTCTTTTATCTCTTGAGTATCGTTCAGTAAATGTTGAAACAAAGAGTCCTTGATTAAAGTTTCTTTAATCTTTGTCTGTTTATCTCTATAAAGTTCATTTAGGGATTTTAGTGCGACCCAATTCATTGTTTATTTATATTTTTTAAGTAATCTGATAAATCTTCTCTAGATTCATTTGTTTTAAAATAGCTGCTTGGCATCGCATAATTAATATTAACGTCTTCATAGCCCTCTATTAAATGGTGTAAATACCAACCTTCATTTTCATTAGATCCGTAAGGTTCTGGTGTCATCGTTAGCATTTGATATCCAAACTCTTTTGCTATGTTAGGAAATGTGTTAAAGTTACCTTTATCCATATTTGAGACTTCTTCAAGTATTAAAAACTTTACACCTTTTCTATCTTCCTTTTGTACAATAGAAAGTCTCCCAATACCTAATAAAACAATCGCAGTATAGCTTTGTCCTGTGCTTCCTGTTTGGTCAACTCCATCTTTGTCAAGCAACCTCGTACTCAAATCAAAATACGTTTTCGGGTCTAATAGATCTGAAAATTTAATCTTTTCGTTGTAGGATGTTGCTTCTGTGAAAATCTTCTCAACAAAACTTTCTACTGAGTCTGAAAATTGCAATTCTCCTTCTGAATATGCAGCTTGTGTGGAAGATTGTAAATTTTTCATCCAATCTATTTTAAAAGTCTCATTAGGTGTGAAGTCGATCTTGAAGTTGTATTTATCACTAATAAGTCGCTCACTAAAGAAGTCGTTTAAATCTTCAACTATTTTTTCAAAGTCTTTATATTTTGTTTTTGTCAACTTAAATATTCGGAGCATCGCCTGAGTGATGGCCTGCATTACTTTAGTTCTGTTTTGATTGGATTTTTTAAGTGCTGGTGCCAGATTTTCTGTATGCTTAATTTTTGGACCTAAAAGAACTAATTCTAAAACTTCAAATGAATAGTTTTGATCATCCATCTGGTTTTTAACTTCTAAGTCATCCTTTGTAGTATCAAACTGAGACGATGCTTTACCATAAGCGTTTATATAATTATCCTTGTGCTTATTATGTTGTTTACTAAGGTCATCTAAATCAATCGAGTCGAGGTTGGTAGGTTTTAAATCGTTAATATTTAAGAGCTTAAAATGCTTTTTAAAATTTGTTAACGCGTCTTCGTATTGTTTCTTTAAGTCATCTCTTTCCTTTTCTTTTGCTGTAAGTAGTTCGTTTAATGTAGTTAAGTTATCTTCCTTTTGGGTTATTGTAGATTTTGAGTTTTTAAGTTTGTTTTGTAATTCTTTATAAACGGATTTTTTAGCAGCTATTTTTTGAATATAAGACGTTAACTGGTCGTCTATTTTCTCATCAGTAATTTTAATTGGAATTTTCTTTTCAAGCATCTCTAACTCCTGTAATGATTGCGCCAACTCTTTTTGATCAGTAAGGATCTTTGTAGAAAGACTTTCGGCTATACTCATTGCGATTTTTGAGGATTCGTATAATGAGAAGTCTTTAAAATTTTTATTGAGATTTTTTAACTCATCAACCGATGACAGATTATAAACGTCTCCTTTCTCAAATTTCAAAATTTCGACAAGTTCATTTTTAATAGACTTGATTTGCTCATCAATTGCATTCTGCTTTTTTTCTTTGGCAATTTTCATTTTAGCAGTATCTGCAAATATTTGCTTCTCATTGGAATAAGGTACGAATGTTCGCAGAGCACCAACCTTGAACCAATAACCAGAATTAACTTTATCGTCTTCTATATTATCATATTTTAAAAGAGAACTATCTTTAGTGAATTGTGTTCCTTTAGAAGGATTATTTGGTTTTTCCAAATGAACATTTTTGAGTAACCCAAACAGAACCGTTTCCTCTTCTACCGTAAGATTTCTACCATTTTTTATAATTTGTGCTATTAAAGAGCCATCTTCTCCAGCAGAAAGAATACGATTAAGCGCTTCCAAATCAGCAAGCTCTGAGGTTTTTTTCTCTTTGTATTCTGTTATTATTTTTCGTTGCGATAGCGTTTTTTCATTTATGTTATGTATCGTGCCGTATTTTTCTAAAGCTGAATTAAGCTTATTTATCTTTTCAATGATTATCTGGTCGCCATATTCATCAATATCTATCTCAACTAAATTTGCTTGATCTATTATAGGTAGCTTCATTTTTTGAAGCTGGTTAAGACTTTCTAATTTTTTCGATCTTGTATTGAACAGATTTTTATAATTTATGAAGAATATTTGAGCATTAGAATAGGTGTCGTATTCCGACTTTGTAATTCCTATTTGTTTTTCAATTTTAGGGACTCCTTTTTTTAAATTACCAATAAAATCTGTTTCCTTCTTTATCTTATCGGAAGTATCTGTGCAGTTAGTTGCTACTTTATCATACCTAAAATAATTGATGTGATATTTTGCTGTAAGGTATTTTTTTTGAGATTCATTTTTAAGCTGTTGTAACTCTTTAAGATCGCCTAACACTTCTTGTTTTAATTCAATCGTATGTATTTCCTCATCCAGCTCATTGTATTCATTTATTAGTTTCTCAAGCTTCTCTTTGTTTGATTGGTATTTAGACTGAAGCGTGTCCAAACTATTTTCAAATAGAAAATCTTTTAAAATCTTATCGCTTTCAGTATCTAACGAGTTTGCTTTTGAAAAGGATTGTATCACTTTCGCGAAAGCGTCCATATTTTCATCAATCGCAAGATTTATGGGCAAAAGCTCATTTGAATAAAGAAATTCATAGTATTCCTTTTTATCTTCTACATCCGTAAACGATTTCAGAAATCCTTTTTTATTCTTTTTAAGGTGTCTTGCAAGTTGGCTTATAGGCAAAAAGTGGCCATCTTTTAAAAAATCTTTACTGTATGATAGCTGGTCGGCGTTAAGTGACAAAGTTTCAAGGTCTTTTTTGTCATTATCATTATAGGCTTGGTTTAATATCCAAAAAGATTTCAAAGGTCTGCTACGCTTGTTACCTATGTTAGTACCAATGGTTATAAATTCATTTTTCTTAAACTCAATATGTATAAAAACGTAGGCATCATCGGTATCGTAAGGTATGGTATGTATGTGCCTATCTTTGTTTTTAAAACTTTCTGTACCAAAACTTATTTTGCTCTTTTGCCCAATAAATATGAGTTGAAATAAGTCTGCTATAAGCGATTTACCAATACCATTATTACCGGTAAAATCTGTTCTTACGCGATGCAGTAAATAGTCTTGATTATAGTGCTTTCTAATACCAACCGTAGATAACGAAAAAATTCTAGGATATTCTATCATTGTAATTGGCTAAGGTATTTTTCACTGAACTCTGTGAAGTTTGTAATTTCTTTTTCATATAATTTTTGAAACCTAATAATGGGTTCACGAAGCACAAAATGAATTTCTTCGCCATCCTCGACTGCCAGGTTTGTAATCCATCCTAGCCTACTGAATTCTCTTAACACACTTTTAAATGGTTTTATAACTTTTATTGACCAGTCGCCCTCAAGATAATCGTCTTGCACTTTGTTGAAAAATAATTTTTTGTACAAAATGTTGTTCTCACTTTCTTTAATTTCTTTTTTAATGTCCGCAAAGCGTACCTCTTTTTTATTTTCAAAATACTGCTCATAATACATATTAAGTAATATTAGACCTATTAGCGTTTGTTTCTGAGTTAACATTTTGTGGCGCAACGGATTTGCAAGCGCTCCTTTAGATGTATCGGGATAATCGACATAGTAGTATTTAGAGTTCTCTCTGGTTTCCATTAATAGCTCTAAACCATATAATTTTTCATAATAAAACGAAAGTTCGTTGTAGTAATCTTTAAGTAGTTTGTAGAGATAAAATCTATCTTTCTGGATGTGCCTACCAGATAGCAATTCAATATTCAAATCTGCAAAATATTCTTGTACGTCGGCGTTTTCAAAAAACGAAAAATTTTGATTTATCTCTTTATTATTTTCATTTTCCATAATGCAATATTTTGTGACAGCGAGGATTCTGGTATTTCTCTGTCTATTTTAATTTCATACTCTTTATTATGTCTTGCAAACTCTACAAGTTCAAACCCTACTTTAAGTGCAATTAAAGTATCATTTTCTTTCAATGCGATATCGTAAAAATGATTGCTAAAATCAATCTCTCTTTCTTTTTGCAACTGCTTTTTGAATAGATTAACCCATTTTGCGGTATTCTCTTGCCTTGTTAATTCTGTATCCAGTTTCAAAACTTGTGATTTAAGATGTGCTTCATTAGTCTTAGGCTCAATAACGTAGCTTTTCTGAAGACCAAATTCTTCATAATAAACCAAACCAATATGTTTAAAACGTTCAGATACTACAGACTTAATTGGGAAATGTTCAGGTAATAAGAAACCTTCTTTTTTTGAAAATTTGGCTTGCTCTAATGTAAACTTCAAGAGGCGCTTGATATTAATTCTAACTGCAGATTTATTTTTAAAATTATCTTGTACCGTTATAAGTTGCGTACTTGCATAGGCAGATCTGTCTAATAACTGTCCCAGTTTATATTCAACTTCAACAAAAAAGTCATCTACCTTTTTCTTAATTTCTACAGCTCTATCGTATTCCTCTCTTAAAATTTTATGCGCTTCTTTTTGCTTAGGCGTTTTATTATCAGGAAGACTATTTTTCTTCCTTAGAAAGTAGTTTACAACCTTTTCTATTTCTTCATCAAGACTGTTGCTTATTAAAAGAGTGTCTTTTATCTCCTCACTTTTTGCAGTGATTTTCTCAAATAAAATAGAAACGTTTTCTGCTGTTTTTAATGCAGAATCTTGATCTTGATTAATGTATGCATTAAGCTCATCAATAGCTTTATTTACGTAATCCTTTAATGCCTCTAGATGATCTATAATAACGGTACCGCTGTTTCCTTCAAAATTGAATTCATACCATCTATTAAAATCATCTATACTTTTAATTTCTGCAGATTTAAAATCTGCAAGTTTTTTAAAAGTATCACGTAACGGAAATTTTGCGTACGGACTATAAAGTTTATTATCTAAAAGTTTGACGAATTTGAGTGCGAAATCGGTTAATGCATACTTAAAGCGTTCTTCTCTTGGGTGTTCTAAATAGTACTTTAGCAAACCATCTACAATAGCATCCGTGTGAGGTACGACGCCGCTTTCCATAAGTGCCGCTTCTTTAATACATCTTTCAATATCTTTATATGTAAAGTGCTTATTTACCTGTCTATTAATGATTCTCTTATGAAGCATATAGACAGTAATACCGTCAATCTTCTTTGGAATAAGACTGGAGTATGATGCGTGTATGTCTGCTAAATCGAAATCTATAATTAATGAAGTTTAATGATTTGTGAGCTTACTAAGTTAAAAGAATTTCATTGTGATTTGTTCTTAATTTTCTAAAATATGATTTTATCGAGAGCATAAAAATTAGTTAAAGACAGCTTCAATGTTAAATAAATTTTTAACTTTGTATCAAATGAAACAATTTATCCACAAATCAATGGCAGTTTTTATGGCAGCCGTAGTTCTTATGACTACGATGTCGTTTACTGTGGATATGCATTATTGTGGAGATATACTTGTTGATTTTTCTTTTGTTCAACAAGTAGAAACTTGCGGAATGGAGAAAGCACAAGTAACTGTTTCTTGTGAGAAACCAACACTATCTAAAAAGTCTTGCTGCTCTGATGAGCAAATGGTTAAGCAAGGGCAAGATGATTTAAAGGTTTCTTTTGATTCACTCAGTTTCGAGCAACAAGTTTTTGTTGCCTCATTTACATATTCTTATTTAAATTTATTTGAAGGAACCGCAACTACAGATGTTCCTTTTGTTGCTTACTCGCCGCCCTTTGTCAAACAGGACGTGCAAGTGTTGCACCAGACTTTTCTTATTTGATCTATTAGACTTTTGAAACAAAGCCCAGCAGTTATACTGTAGTGGGCTGAATCTCGTGTACGGTATTTTTTACTTCGCACAATTTCAACTATCTAATAATCAAATCGTATGCTTAATAAGGCGATTAAATTTCTAATTGAAAATAAACTTGTAGCGGTACTTCTTTTAACTCTTTTTATAGGTTGGGGAGTTATAAACGCACCATTTAGTTGGGACACAGGTTTTCTACCTACCAATCCAGTTGCAGTAGACGCTATTCCAGACATTGGTGAAAATCAACAAATTGTTTTTACAAAATGGCAAGGGCGATCTCCGCAGGATATCGAAGACCAGATCACCTACCCACTTACGACTTCACTTCTGGGTATTCCTGGAGTTAAAACTATTCGTAGTTCTTCTATGTTTGGGTTTTCCAGTATCTATATCATTTTTGAAGAAGACGTAGAGTTTTATTGGTCACGTAGCCGCATTCTTGAAAAACTCAATTCGCTTCCTGCAAATTTATTGCCCGAAGGTGTCAACCCAGCTTTGGGCCCAGACGCAACGGGATTGGGACAAATATTTTGGTACACACTCGAAGGTCGTGATCAAGACGGTAATGTTACTGGTGGTTGGGATTTGCAAGAATTACGTAGTATTCAGGATTATTACGTGAAGTATGGATTGTCTTCTGCAGGCGGCGTTTCAGAAGTAGCATCTATCGGCGGCTATGTTCAGGAATACCAAGTGGATATTGACCCAGAAAAAATGCGTCAATATAACATAAGTCTCTCCCAGATAGCAAAAACTGTCAAGGAAAGCAATCAAGACATCGGTGCTCAAACTTTAGAAATTAACCAAGCCGAATATCTCGTGCGTGGTTTAGGGTATGTGAAATCGATAGCAGATATAGAAAATGCAGTCGTAGATTCAGAAAACTTCACTTCTATTCGTATAAAGGACGTTGCAAATGTTCATTTAGGACCAGCAACAAGGCGTGGTATTCTAGACAAAGAAGGTGCCGAAGTTGTAGGTGGTGTTGTGGTAGCTCGCTATGGCGCAAACCCAATGGAAGTCATTAATAATGTAAAAGATCAAATTGCCGAATTATCATCAGGACTTCCAACTAAAATATTAGCAGATGGTCGCACCTCACAATTAACTATTGTTCCATTCTATGACCGTACACAGCTCATTGAGGAAACACTTCATACACTTAACGAAGCGCTTACTCTTGAAATACTCATTACTATTTTAGTAATTATCGTAATGGTATTTAATCTACGAGCATCCATTCTAATTTCAGGATTATTACCTGTAGCGGTATTGATGGTTTTCGTCGCGATGAAGCTTTTTAATGTAGATGCAAATATTGTTGCACTATCAGGAATTGCTATTGCTATTGGTACAATGGTGGATGTAGGCGTCATACTTGCCGAAAATATGATTCGGCATTTGGAAGATGAGAAGTTACGCTTTCGCGAAAGCGGTATAGAATACACCACAAACGAAATAATCTACAACGCTACTGCTGAAGTTTCTGGCGCAATCTTAACTGCGGTACTCACAACGATTATCAGTTTCTTGCCCGTTTTTACAATGATAGGTGCAGAAGGTAAATTATTCCGTCCACTGGCGTTTACAAAGACGATGGCACTTGCATCCTCTTTAGTTATTGCTCTATTTATAATTCCGCCAGTTGCTGCTTTCCTTTTTAGAAATAATACTCTTAGAGAACGTACTAAATACATTGTCAATAGTGTTCTCATCATTCTAGGCGTTACGGCGATTATTTTCGGCTACTGGCTAGGACTTATTTTAATTGCCTTTGGTGTCGTAGCAATTTTGAGTGTGAGAGAGATTATTACAGCAAAACGAGCAAATCTCATTCATATTATTATTTCCTGTATTGCGATAGTCATACTTCTTGCCGAATACTGGAGACCGCTAGGTTTTGACCGTAGCATTTTTCTCAATTTGATATTTGTATCTATTATCTGTTTCGGACTGCTGGGTGTATTCTCTATTTTCAGAATGTATTATGATAGAATACTACGCTGGGCATTAGAAAATAAACTTTTGTTTTTAATTATTCCAGCAACGGTATTGACGTTTGGGTTTTTGATTATGCGTAATACTGGTAAAGAATTTATGCCAGCACTTAATGAGGGTTCATTCTTATTAATGCCTACATCCTTACCACACGCAGGAGTTGAAGAAAATAAACGTGTACTACAACAGCTCGATATGGCAGTGGCAAGCATTCCAGAAATTGAAACGGTAGTAGGTAAATCTGGAAGAACAGATTCTGCTTTAGATCCTGCTCCACTCTCTATGTATGAAAATGTAATTCAGTATAAATCTGAATATATACGTAACGAGAATGGTGAAAGACAACGCTATCAGGTAAATGATGACGGATTTTTTGTCCTCAAAAATAATAAGTTCATCGTAAATCCAAATAACGAAGTTGAGAAAAATGCAAATTATGATAAAGCAAGTCTACAGACTTCTGCAAACCGGGATGATTTAATTGAAGATAACGATGGCGAGTATTACAGAAACTGGCGACCAGACATCAATAGCCCAGATGATATTTGGAATGAAATAGTTAAGGTGACCAAATTCCCAGGAGTTACTTCTGCACCCAAATTACAGCCTATTGAAACTAGGCTCGTGATGCTACAGACGGGAATGCGAGCGCCTATGGGAATTAAAGTAAAGGGTCCTGATTTAAAAACGATTGAGGATTTCGGTTTACAATTAGAAGGTATTTTAAAACAAGCCGAAGGTGTAAAAGAACAAGCTGTTTTTGCAGACCGTATTGTTGGGAAACCTTATTTACTTATTGATATCAAGCGAGAACAATTGGCCAGATACGGTATTTCAGTAATGGATGTGCAGGAGGTTCTTAAAGTAGCTGTTGGAGGAATGCCACTTACACAAACTGTTGAAGGTCGCGAGCGCTATGGTATTCGTGTACGTTACCCACGGGAATTACGTGGTAATGAAGACGACTTAAAAAAAATTTATGTTCCGG
This sequence comes from Winogradskyella sp., assembly GCF_016744625.1. Classification (GTDB taxonomy): domain Bacteria; phylum Bacteroidota; class Bacteroidia; order Flavobacteriales; family Flavobacteriaceae; genus Winogradskyella. Next base: position 48,466 of record NZ_JADGDZ010000002.1, on the reverse strand, counting down.
TTGAAAAAGGGAATCCTGTGCCATTAGGCGAGTTAGTAGACATTCGTTACGAACAAGGACCGCAAGTCATTAAAAGTGAAGACACATTCTTAATTGGTTATGTACTATTTGATAAACTCGATGGTTTTGCCGAAGTAGATGTTGTAGAGAATGCACAGGCATTAATTCAGGAAAATATTGATACGGGAAAATTGGTTGTTCCTTCAGGTATAAGCTATCGCTTTACGGGAACCTATGAAAATCAATTAAGAGCAGAAAAAACCTTAGCGGTTGTAGTTCCACTTTGCCTACTCGTAATTTTCTTGATTCTTTATTTCCAGTTCAAGTCAGTTTCCACGTCGTTGATGGTTTTTACTGCGATTGCTGTGGCGTTTGCTGGTGGCTTTATAATGATCTGGTTATATGGTCAAGATTGGTTTTTCAATTTTAGTCTCTTTGGCGAGAATATGCGAGACCTCTTTAATATGAAAACTATCAATTTAAGTGTTGCCGTATGGGTAGGGTTTATAGCGCTGTTTGGTATTGCTACAGATGATGGTGTGGTAATGGCCACTTATTTAGACCAATCTTTTGAAAGTAAAAATCCAGATACTAAAAAAGGGATAAGGCTTGCTACTTTAGAGGCAGCTGGAAAACGTATTAGACCTTGTTTAATGACAACCGTTACAACCGTACTCGCTTTACTTCCAGTCCTTACGTCTACTGGAAAAGGTAGTGATATAATGATACCTATGGCGATACCTATTTTTGGTGGGATGATTATAGATGTTACATCCTATTTTCTACTACCAGTATTGTATAGCTGGAAAAAAGAATTTCAACTTAAAAGAGCAAACAAATGAAAAATACACTAATAATTCTTTGTCTTTTGTTTGTTTCCGCTTTCGCGAAAGCGCAACAATTACAAGCATACATAGACGAGGCACAATCTAATAACCCAGACATTCAGGCTTTTGAATTGCGCTATAATAGAGCCGAAGAAAAAGTAAATGAGGCTGACTGGATTCCTAATACAGAGATAAGCGCAGGCTATTTTTTGAGCACACCAGAAACCAGAACAGGAGCGCAACGAGCACGTATAGGTGTAAAACAAATGTTGCCTTGGTTTGGAACTATAACAGCACGTGAAAATTATGCCACCTCTATGGCAGATACCGAGTATGTGGAAATCGCGATTGCAAAACGAAAGTTAGCGCTTTCTGTTTCTCAATCGTATTATAGACTATACGCCATTCGAGCAAAGCAAGAAGTACTTGAAGAGAATATCCAGCTTTTAAATACTTACGAGCGATTAGCTTTAACATCTGTAGAAGTGGGCAAAGCGAGTGCGGTAGATGTACTGCGTTTACAAATACGCCAGAACGAAATGCAACAGAAAAAAGAAGTGCTTGAAGAAGAATTTATCGCAGAGCAAACTGTATTTAATAATTTATTAAATAAAGAAAAAAATGCCCTGATTACTATTCCTACAGAGATGAATATTCCAGAAATAGACTCAATCAAAACTTTAGAAGGTTTAGCATTAAATCCTGAATTACTCAAGTACGATAAACTTTACGAATCTGTAGCGCAATCAGAGTTACTCAATCAGCGTGAAGGATTGCCTATGATAGGTTTTGGCGTGGATTATTTACCTGTTAGTGAGCGTACAGATGCATTTCCTAGCGATAATGGTAAAGATATTTTGATGCCTATGGTTTCTGTTTCTATTCCCATTTTTAATAATCGGTATAAATCTATTTCTAAGCAAAATGAACTGCGACAGCAAGAAATTAACTTGCAAAAGGATGAGCGATTAAATGTGCTGGAGTCAGCTTTCGCGAAAGCGATATCCCAACATAATCAGTCCAGAATAGCATACAACACACAAGCTAAAAATTTAAAGCAAGCTAAAGATGCCGAACAAATTCTCATCAAGAATTATGAAACGGGAACTATCGATTTTAACGACGTGCTGGATATTCAAGAGCTACAACTCAAATTTGAGTTGAATCAGGTGGAATCCATACAGATGTATTACATACAATCTGCATTGATTAATTACCTAATCAACTAACCGATGGAAAAGAAATTATTCATAAAAAATATGGTTTGTAATCGCTGTATTAAAGCAATCCAGAGAGATGTCGATGCATTGGGTATTCAGTCAAAACATATCGAATTGGGCTCTATAATTTATGAACAGAAATCTAAAGATGATTTTCAAAATATAAAAGATGCCTTAGAAAACAATGGCTTTGAAATTCTACTTGCTCAAGACCAGCAATTAGTAGAACAAACTAAAATTGAACTCATCAAATTACTGCAAAAATTACCTTTACAATTAGAGAAAACACTCTCTAAATATTTAGAAAGTACAATGAATATTGAGTACTCAAAAATCAGTAAGATTTTTTCATTTAATGAAAGTATAACTATAGAAAAATACTTTATCAAATTGAAAATAGAAAAAGTAAAAGAACTGATACAATTACAAGAAAACAACTTTACAGAAATTTCACAACTACTTGATTATAGCAATTTAACGCATTTAAGTAATCAATTTAAAAATGAGACAGGTATGAGCTTAACAGAGTACAAAGACAACAAGCAAAATTTTAGGAATCCTTTAGACCGAATTGTGTAAATACCAACCATAATTAATAGATAGCAAGCTGTTAACCAACAGTATTTTTATAAAAAAAGATAACTATGAAAACAAAATTGATATTTCTTTTACTACTTGCTTTAACAACGGGCGTTTTTGCTCAAGAAGTACAGTTAGAAGGAAACATAAATAACCTTCCTATAAGAGAACACACCATCACCTTACGAGAGGCTACCGTAAATAAAGCAGGAAAAGACGTTATGGGAATGACCGTTAATGGAACCATTCCTGGTCCGACATTAGAATTTACCGAAGGAGAATATGCAATTATTTATGTAAAGAACGAGATGAGTGTAGAAACATCGGTGCATTGGCACGGACTTTTACTTCCTAACTTTTACGATGGTGTTCCTTACTTAAATACACCACCTATAGAACCAGGCCATACACAGAAATATGAATTTCCTATCAAGCAATCTGGAACCTACTGGTATCACTCGCATACAATGTTACAAGAACAAAGCGGTGTTTATGGTTCCATTGTAATTCAGCCTAAAGAAAAAGTGTTGGATTATGATAAAGAATTGGTATTGGTTTTTTCTGATTGGACTAATGAAAAGCCAATGAACGTATTGCGTAATTTAAAACGTGGCAACGAATGGTATGGCATTAAAAAAGGAACAGCTACACCACTAAATCAAGTAATCGCACGAGGTGCTTTTGGTGCGCAATTAGATTTTTGGAGACAGCGTATGGAAGGTGCAGATATTGCAGATGTATATTATCCTGCATTTTTAATTAATGGAGAAGAAAGCATTGACTATCCAGAATTTAAAGCTGGTGAAAAAATAAGACTACGAATGATTAATGGAGGAGCTTCTACCTCTTTTTGGATGACTTTTGGTGGGGAAACGCCTGTACTGGTTTCTTCAGATGGATTAGATGTGGTTCCTGTAGAAAGAAATAAAACTTTTATAGGAGTAGCCGAAACGTATGATTTTATTGTCACGGTACCAAAAGAAGGTAAGATGGAATTTAGAATTACTGCACAAGATGGTTCTGGTACAGCATCTGCTTTTATAGGTAATGGTACAATTTTACCTGCAATGGATGTTGCTCGACCAGATAAAATCGGGATGATGCAAAAAATGGCTAAAATGGATATGAAAATGGGTGCACACGCCTTAAAATTTCAGCCAGGTAAGGATGAGCGTTTTGAGATGAATGAGGAATACGGGATGCAGATGGATAAAATGGAGGGAATGAAAATGGATGGAGAGATGAAAATGGATCATTCTAAAATGGAAATGCCTAAAGATTCAATGCTAGTGGATCACTCTAAAATGAAAGGTATGAAGACGGATCATTCAAAAACATCTGGAATGGATATGAATAAGTCAAAAGATACTATAGCAATGGGTAAGATGGACCATTCTAATATGGCAGGAATGGATATGAATAAAGACAAAACAATGTCTGGAATGAATATGAAGAAAGAGGATTCTATGCCGGGAATGAAGATAGAAGGAATGGATATGTTTTCCGAATACAATTACGATTATTTAAAGTCGCCAGAGAAAACAACCTACGACAAGAATGTTCCTGTAAAAGAAATCTTATTGAATCTTACTGGTAATATGAATCGTTACATCTGGAGTATGAATGGTGTACCATTGTCTGAGGCTGATAATATCAAAATAAATAATAAGGAGGTAACGCGCATTACATTCAATAACCTGACGATGATGCACCACCCAATGCACTTGCACGGTCACTTTTTTAGAGTACTTAATGAAAATGGTGAATACTCGCCATTAAAGCACACGGTAAATGTGCCACCAATGCAAAAAATGACCATAGAATTTTATGGAAATAATGGCGATGAGGCTGGAGACTGGTTTTTCCATTGCCACATTTTATATCATATGATGGGTGGTATGGCAAGAGTAGTGTCTTATGATACGCCAAGAGACCCAAGAATGGATGAATTTCCAGCTTCTAAAATCATTGAAGAAACTAATAAATGGTACACTTGGGGAATGGCAGATGTTGCATCGCATACTACAGGTTTTAATTTATTGACTTCGAATATTAGAAATCAATTTAATGCCTCTTTTGAATATGGCTGGAATGAGAATATGGAAGGAGAATTTACATATGAACGCTATCTACACGATTATTTACGAGTTTTTGGAGGAGTTAATATTGAAAATGAATCTCCAGACAGCTTAGATGAATTTAGTACTACAGCAGTTGTTGGTGTGCGTTATTTAACGCCCTACTTATTCAATTTAGATGTGCGTGTCGATAATAAACTAAGACCAAGAATTGGTGTAGGACGCAGTATAATGATATTCCCTAAACTGTCTGTATTCGGTTATTATGAATACCAAATAGATTTAGGTTTCGTAGATGATTTACCTATGAATAAAGATTTTACTTCAGAAACCGTATGGAGTGCAGGAGCCGAATATATGCTATCTAGAAATTTCTCGTTAATGGGAAGTTATGATAACCGCTTTGGAGCTGGCGGAGGATTATCCGTAAGATTTTAAGTAAATAATATTAACACTAAAACAAATAGTAATGAGAAAACTAAAATTAACAATAGGTATAGTTGCAATAGCATTTATCACGGTAACAGCGGTGTCTTGCAAAGACGCAAAAAAGGAACAAAATACCTCAGATGGTAATCATTCAGAAATGAACCACGATAATAGCGATGGACATCACGATGGAGAAAGCAAGAAAATGGCAATGAATGGAGATGGCGCATCACAAGCTATTTTAAATGACTATTTCAATCTTAAAGATGCATTGGTCGCAGACGATAATGTAAAGGCAAAAAACCTTGGTGCAACCCTTGCTAAAAGTTTAGGAAATCTTGATGTTTCAAATTATTCAGATGCTAAAAAAGCAGATTTAAAGGATATTATTGAAGATGCTGTTGAGCATTCAGAGCATATTTCAAAAAATGATATAGACCACCAACGTGAGCACTTTAAAATCTTAAGCAAGGATGTAACTGATATGGTAGCAATTACAGGAACAACAACAAAATTATACGAACAATTTTGTCCAATGTTTGACGGTGGTTCAGCTTGGTTAAGTATGAATGAAGAAGTAACAAACCCATACTATGGTAGCAAAATGCTTAAATGTGGTAAAGTGCAAAGAGAAATTAACTAAATGAAAAAAGCTATAAAAATCATAGCAATTATCGCATTGGTCGTTCTTGTGGGAATTCAATTTGTACCCACAGAACGCAACCAAAGCGATATTGTCCCAGTAACCGATTTTATGTTGGTTAATAATGTACCTAAAACTATTCAAAAAAAGTTGCAAGTATCCTGCTATGATTGCCATAGTAATAACACCCGATACCCTTGGTATAATAAAGTGCAACCTTTTACCTGGTTTTTAGAAGGTCACATTAAAGAAGGAAAAGCGGAACTAAATTTCAACGAATGGGATTCGTTATCAAACCGAAGAAAGAAAAGTAAACTTCGATCAATTATTAAACAAATAGAAAGCGGAGAAATGCCTTTAGATTCTTACACCTTAATTCATAAAGACGCAACGTTCTCAAAGGAAGAAACGAATGAAATAATCAATTTCATCACACAATTAAAGGATAGTTTATAAATAATAATTAAATATTAAGGAAAATGAAAAATTTAAAAATGAGTATAGCAGCAATGCTATTGTTAACAATTTCTTTTACTAATGCACAGGAAAAAGAAAAAATGAACCACGGAGAAATGGAAATGGATCATAGTAAAATGAAAATGGGAGATGCCAAAACAGAAGTAATTCTTACTGATTATTTTATGTTGAAAGATGCTCTAGTAGGAGATGACACCAAAAAAGCCGCACAAGCAGGTACTAAACTAGTAGCCTCTCTTAAATCATTTGATAAAAGTAGCTACACAAAAGATCAGCAAAAGGAGCTAACCGACATTATAGAAGATGCTACTGAACACTCAGAACATATTGCTGAAAGTGCCATAGACCACCAAAGAGAGCATTTTAAGATCTTGAGTAAGGATATTACCGATATGATAGCTATTACAGGGTCAAAAAGCACATTGTACCAACAATTTTGCCCAATGTATGATAAAGGGAGTGCTTGGTTAAGCACAAGTGAAGAAATTAGAAATCCTTATTATGGAAGCTCAATGTTGAAGTGTGGAAAAGTTCAAAAAACTATTCAATAGATAGTCCCTTGTATAGAAATCTTTTCAATACTCTGGTTTATTAGTTAACAGAAAGTTGAGAGATGATAAGGATATCTGAATAGTTAAAAAGTCCTGTTTTGGAAGGAAAAATAATTGATGGTTAGTGTTAGTTACTTCCCAATTCAAGCACAAATTAAAGTCCTAATAAGAGAAAGGGATGTTCTTTTCATTGGTTGGTTTAGTAAACCCTTTCTCTTTTTTAGGCACAATGTATTAATTAAAAAAAATAGTAAAGAGTATCTGATTTTATGAGATGAAAGACTTAAGTGGTTAATCGTTTAATACTAGTTCGCCCCACATTTTTAAGTATAAAATAAAGATTTCAGTTTACTAATCACAATCAAAAAATATGTAAAGTGAATGAAGAATTGTTGTAATACTAATAATGCCAAAGCCCAAAATAAGAGCTCTTTTGCAAAATGGTTCAATTATTTAGTGTATGCAATATTAATAGCAATAATTGGCGGTGCATTGGTGCTACAGATATTAGTTTAAAAGAATAATATAATTGAAGAGACCTTTGATGAAAAATCATAGTTAACTAATTAATGAATGGGTAAAGAAAAAGACATAGAAACTACAACTGCGTTTTATGGGCAGCTATTCTATGGTTCTAAGTATGTGCTATTAGTGCTGCTTATCGCTTCGGTAGTCGAACTGTACGCTATGCCTAGTCTTGATGCGTCTTACGTTACAATTATAATTTTAGTTTTAACATTGATTAAAATTGGGTTTATTATAGCCTTGTCCTTTAATCAGTTGATGAAAATAATTGCTCAAAGTCATCTCTTGAGTCACGTATTGGTGCTGTTCGGATATTTGATTGTGTTGGTTATATTCTCGTTTGCAATAGATTTTACAGCATTACAATTTTTGGACCCTACTCATTTTAAAGTCAACAATGGCATTGGAAATAATGGACTCTCGGTATTTTTCGATTTATCCTATTTCAGCCTTATTACATTTTCATCTGTAGGATTTGGAGATATAGTTCCAATAACGGTTCCTGCTAAAATTTTAGTAACACTTGAGGTATTACTTAGATTTTTCGTGTTGGTTTTTGGTATCGCAAATGTGAATAGAATTAGAGTGAATAAATAACCCTTTAAAGAAAAAACAGTATGAAAACAGTAAAACTTACAACATTATTAACGCTATTGTTATTTGTGACTAGTCAAATCAACAGTCAAAATGCCGATGTGGATACAGAAGAACAAGCGGTCATAGAAGTGATGAAGTCGTATAAAGATGCCATTCAAAACCTGACTACAGACGGTACTTTCGAACTTTTTACGGAGGATGCTACAATTTTTGAACAAGGTAAAGTAGAGGGCACTTATAAAGAGTACATTAATGGGCATCTAGGTCCAGAATTAGGTCACTTTAAAAGTTTTACATTTTCAGATTATAAAATTAATGCAAATGTCAATTTACCGTATGCATATACAACTGAAAATTACCTGTATAAGATAGTTTTAAAAGGTGACAAGGCTAAAGGGACAGAGGAGCGAACCATTAAAAGTAAAGGAGTTGCTACTTCTATTTTAGAAAAAATAGAAGGCAAATGGAAAATCATACACTCACATACTTCATTTAAAAAGTTATAATTCAATTGATTGTTAAATAGATGTTATGAAAAACATATTAGTGCCCACAGACTTTTCAGATAATTGCGATAAAGCAGCAAAACTGGCTATTAAAATCGCAACACTTTTCAAATCCGAAATTCATTTTTTACATCAATTGCATACACCTGTAGATTGGGTAAAACTCGATAAGGAAAAGGAAAGTAATTATCCTGATACGCTTGCAGCAATAGGTGATGCCAAAAGTAAATTAAGAGCATTAGATATGGAGGCAGAACATAAGGGTTTAAAATCAAGAACCTTTTTACAATTTGTATCAGACAATCAAGCAATTGTAGAACATTCTCACGATTTTCATCACGATTTTATTGTAACTGGAAGTAAAGGTATTCAAAAAGGATTCTTAAGTAAATTATTGGGTAGTAACGCCCAAAAGATTATTCGGAATACTCGTGTGCCTATTTTGGTTGTTAAGGAAAATGAAGTAATATTTCCTTTTAAAAATATTGCATTTGTGTCAGACTTTAAGGAAGATATTTCCAATGCATTTAAAACAGTTGAAGAAATTTCAAAAAAATGTAATTCAAAAATACACTTGTTAAACATCAACACAACAACAGATTTTAATAGCGTTGAAGATGGTTTGGAGCCTATTAAAGATTTCATAAAGCATTTCCCAAACTTGGAAAACTATCAGATGCACGTTTATAGTGAAACTAATGTAGAAAGTGGTATCCAAAAATTTGAAGAATCCATTGATGTAGATTTAATTGTAATGTATACCCATAGCAGAAAGGGATTATCAAGTATGTTTTCAAAGAGTATTGCCGAAGATGTAACGAATCATTCAAAAAAACCAGTGATGACAGTTCATCTATAATATGAAAAATTACGATACTCTTTCAGAGGCTATGAACAGTTTAAAAGCTGATGGCTATACCTATGATTTCAATATATGCTCGGGACATATAGAATGCAATTCTTTAAAATTAAAATTACACCCAGAAGATTTTGAGGTTGATAAGATGTATCGCTTTGAAGGTATGAGCAGTACCGACGACAATAGTGTGCTTTACGCTATATCTTCTAAAAAAGGAATTAAAGGCTTATTAGTAGATGCCTATGGTGTCTATGCCGAGAACATTTCCGAAGCTATGCGAAAAAAATTAAGATAAAATGAAACCACCAAAAATAAATAATCAAAAACTTTCATTAATAGGCTCTGTATCATTAGGCACAGGCGTGATGATAGGTGCTGGTATTTTTGTCTTAATGGGTCAAATAGCAGAGTTGGTAGGCGATTTGTTTCCCATTGCTTTTATTGCAGGTGCCATCGTGGTTGGGTTCAGTTCTTATTCTTATGTAAAATTTTCAAACGCGTATCCTTCATCTGGAGGTGTTGCAAAATTTTTAACAAAAGCGTATGGACCAGGTACTGCTGCTGGGTCTTTCTCATTATTAATGTACGTGTCTATGGTAGTTGCAGAGAGTTTAGTTGCAGGTACTTTTGGAGCTTATGCATTGCGACTATTTCCACAGGAATATTCAGGATATGCATCAGTATTAGGTGTGGTTCTTATAGGTCTCGCTTACATTATAAATATATCCGGTAACAAGATTATTGAAACTACGGCTACGTTTACAGCAATTATTAAAGTAATTGGCATTGTACTGTTGGCAGTTTCAGGATTGATTATTTCAGGCTTACCGACCATCACGGGGAATTATGTAGCGAGTAGTAGTCAATCCTTACCCGAAGGTTTCGGTTTTATAGCTGCTTTGGCTTTATCTATACTTGCCTTTAAAGGATTTACAACTATTACGAATCAGGGAGGGGATATTAAAAATCCACATAAGAATGTTGGGCGTTCCATAATTATTTCAATAGTTATATGCACCATTATTTATGTTGTTTTGGCCTTATCAGTTGCTGGAGCATTAGGTGTTGAAGAAATAATTATAGCAAAAGATTATGCTTTGGCGGCGGCAGCAAAACCAATATTTGGCGAATGGGGTTCTATATTAACAATTATTCTTGCAATTATTGCTACGGTATCTGGGGTAATAGCTAGTGTATATTCCGCTTCAAGAATGTTAGGAATGTTAAGTAGTATGAAACAAGTGCCCAATTTAAACATCATTCAAAAACTTAAAAATCCAGCACTCATTTTCACGGTTTCTTTGGCAATACTTTTGACTATTTTGTTTGACTTAACTCGTATAGCTTCCATAGGTGCAATCTTTTATCTGATAATGGATATTGCAATTCACTGGGGACTATTTAGACATCTTAGAACAGAAGTAAAATTTAATCCAGTTATTCCTATAATAGCAATAGTAATGGATGTAGTTATTTTATCTGCATTCATTTATTTAAAATATATAAACGACCCCTTCGTGCTTATAGTAGCAGGAATAGGTATCATTCTTATATTCCTTTTTCAATTCCTTTTTATGAAATCTCATACTGATAGTGATGGTAACATGCATATGGAAATGAAGATGGATGATGAGGGAATGATGAAAATGTAAAATTTAGAAAATTATGAAACACACCTATCACATACAAGGAATGACCTGCAACGGTTGTCGAAATCACGTAGAGCAAACACTTTCTAAAGTGGAAGGTGTTACTAACGCCTCGGTAAATTTAGAGAAAGCAGAAGCTACAATCGAAATGGAATCTCACATTGCAATAGAGACGTTTCAAGAGGCTTTACAAAATGATGGTGGTCGATATAGTATTCATAATTCAGAAGAACACCAACACCATACAAAAAAGGCAAATAAAGAAGAACCAAAAGGTAAAGGAGCTGGCACCTTCTATTGCCCAATGCATTGCGAAGGCGATAAAACCTATGACAAGCCAGGCGATTGTCCTGTCTGCGGTATGGATTTGGTCGAAGAGCAAAATCTATCAGTAGTAACTTCAGAACAATGGACCTGCCCAATGCACCCAGAAGTCGTAAAAGACGAAGCTGGAGCTTGCCCTATTTGCGGAATGGATTTAGTCCCAATGGAAGCCGATAGTTCAGCAGAAGAAAAAACGTATAAAAAGTTAGTAAAGAAGTTTTGGGTTGCTGTAGCCTTCACACTACCTATTTTCATAATCGCTATGAGTGAAATGATTCCTAATAATCCATTATACGATATAATGGAGCAAAAATGGTGGAACTGGATTCAATTCGGGCTATCTATTCCAGTTGTGTTTTATGCCACTTGGATGTTTTTTGAGCGTGCCTACCGAAGCATCAAAACTTGGAATCTCAATATGTTCACGCTTATTGGCATAGGTGCCGGCGTTGCGTGGCTTTTTAGTGTTTTTGGAATGTTGTTTCCAGATTTTTTCCCCGAACAATTCAAAACAGCATCTGGTGCGGTTCACGTTTATTTTGAGGCCGCTACCGTAATTCTCACATTGGTATTGATGGGTCAAGTTTTGGAAGCCCGTGCGCATAGTAAAACCAATTCCGCAGTAAAGGAATTATTAAAGCTCGCACCCAATAAAGCAATTAAAGTAGTTAATGGAAATGAAGAAGAAGTTTCTATTGACCAGATTGAAAAAGGCGATATACTACGAGTGAAGCCGGGCGATAAAATTCCTGTAGATGGTAAGATTACTGAAGGCAAAACAACTGTGGATGAGTCGATGATTTCTGGCGAGCCAATACCTGTCGATAAAGTTGAAGGTGATAAAGTGAGCAGCGGTACAATTAACGGAAACCAGTCTTTTTTAATGAAAGCCGAAAAAGTAGGTAGCGACACCTTGCTTTCCCAAATTATACATATGGTAAACGATGCCAGTCGCAGTCGTGCACCCATTCAGAAATTAGCAGACACGGTTTCAGGTTATTTTGTTCCAGTTGTAGTTGTTATTTCACTCATCACATTTGCGGTTTGGGCAATTTGGGGTCCAGAACCTGCATATGTCTATGCATTGGTCAATGCCATCGCGGTATTGATTATTGCTTGCCCTTGCGCTTTAGGATTGGCTACACCTATGTCAGTAATGGTGGGCGTGGGTAAAGGTGCTCAAAACGGAGTGCTGATTAAAAATGCCGAAGCGCTCGAAAAAATGGATAAGGTAGACACGCTCATCGTGGATAAAACAGGAACCATAACGGAAGGAAAACCAACGGTAGAGAAAATAGGTGTTTTTGGAGACCGCTTTCGCGAAAGCGAGATTCTAAATTTTATCGCATCCCTAAACAGTTCCAGCGAGCATCCACTTGCCGAAGCTACCGTGAAATATGGAAAGGAACAGAAAACTGAAATATCCAAAACCGAAAACTTTAGCGCAGTAACAGGAAAAGGCGTAGAAGGAACAGTTGATGGAAAAAAACTCGATTTGGGAAATGCAAAGATGATGGAGTACGCAAATGCTACGCTATCCTCTGAAATGCAAACCGAAGCAAAATCTTTTCAGAAACAAGGTAAGACAGTTTCGTATCTATCCATTGATGGCGATGTTTTAGGATATGTAGTAATAGGCGATAAAATCAAAGAAACAAGCGCTAAGGCAATTAAGGAACTTCAAGAAAAAGGTATTGATGTCATTATGCTTACGGGCGATAATCACGATACAGCTCAAGCCGTAGCGAGTGAATTGAACCTTGCAAACTTTATGGCAGGAATGTTACCCGAGAACAAACTTGATGAAGTCAAAAAATTACAGGAACAAGGCAAAGTCGTAGCAATGGCGGGCGACGGTATCAACGACGCACCAGCACTCGCTAAGAGTGATGTAGGTATTGCAATGGGTACGGGAACAGATGTCGCTATTGAAAGTGCGATGATAACGCTTGTAAAAGGAGATTTGCACGGCATCGTAAAAGCAAGGAATTTAAGCCATAAAGTAATGCGGAATATTAAGCAAAATCTATTTTTTGCTTTGATATATAACACACTCGGTGTACCTATTGCAGCAGGAGTATTGTTCCCGTTTTTCGGAATTCTACTCTCGCCTATGATTGCTGCATTGGCAATGAGCTTTAGCTCGGTTTCTGTAATCGTGAATGCACTTAGACTTAAAACAAAATCAATTAACTAAACCATACTTATATGAAAAACAGTATCATTCTTTTATGCCTTATCCTCTTAGTCTCTTGTAAAGAAACTTCAAAGAATGCGCAAGAACCACAGAGTGAAGAAACGACGGAGCAAAAAACAAAAAGTGCTGAACCAGATAAGAAAAAACCATTGAGTCCACATACAAGTACAATGGCAATGGTGGGAGATGCACACATCCATTTTGACTATTCATCGCCCGGAGTTCGTAATCGAATCGTTTTTGGAGGATTACTTCCTTATGACGCTGTTTGGCAGGCAGGTGCACATAATGCAACTTGGATGGAAACAAATAAAGATTTAACCATTGATGGAAAAGTATTGAATGCTGGAAAGTATGGATTCTTTGTTATTCCTAATCAAGAAGAATGGACAATCATTTTTAATACCAATTGGGACCAACACGGTAAGGATGAATATGACGAGAATAATGATGTATTGCGATTTAAAGTAGCCCCTAAAATTTCCGAAGAAATCAAGGAACATCTAGAGTACAAAGTAACTAAGGTTAACAATACATCAGGCACAATTAGTTTAAGTTGGGAAAAGGTCATTGTTGAATTTCCATTTGAAGTAAACTAAAATGGTTAAAAGAAAGACAGCTCTTAAAATTAGAAAAGCACATCGCTATTTGGGTATCTTTTTAGGTATTCAGTTTCTGATGTGGACGATTAGTGGGATGTATTTCAGTTGGACGGACATCGACGAAATCCACGGTGACCATTTTAAGAAATCGGCACCGGTGCAGACCTCTTTTGATAATTTGCTCGGTACATCCCAACTGGCTACAAAAGAATCCGTAAAATCTTTGGAACTACTGGAAATCGCAAATGAACCTTATTATTGGATTAATGAAGCACAGCTTTATAATGCAAGAACGGGACAAAGGAAAAATGGAATTTCTAAAGAAGAGGCACAACAAGTTGCAAATAGGTATATGTTGGACGATTTAGAAATAGCAAAAATTCAATTAGTCGATTCTGTAGGGTCACATCACGAATATCGCGGTCGCCCACTTCCAGCTTATGAAATCTTGTATGAGACACCACAAAATTTAAAAGCCTATGTGGCGGTTGAAAATGGCGCTTTTCAAACGGTGAGACACAGGGATTGGCGCTGGTTTGATTTTCTTTGGATGACCCATACAATGGATTATCAGGGAAGGGATAATTTCAACACGTTGTTGTTAAGGGCATTTTCACTTTTGGGATTGATAACCGTATTGAGTGGTTTCGTTTTGTGGTATATCAGTTCCCCATCAATCAGAAAACTAGAAAAGAAGATTAAATAATTAATAACAAAAAAACCAAAAATTATGAATTCAAACGAACACGAAAACAAGAACAAAGGAATGAGCCAATACACTAAATTCTTCCTTATGCTAGGGTCATCATTTATAGCAATGTACATCACAATGTATTTAAATACCTACGAGTTTGACCACGTGTGGTTCAGTCTTACACGATTTTATATGGTGTGTCTAGGAATAGCTACTATGGCTGTTATTATGTTGTTATTTATGCTGAATATGTATAAAGACAAGAAAAAGAATATTGCAATTCTCGCAGGTAGTGTTATATTGTTTTTGGGAGCATTAGGACTAGTACGCGACCAAAAATCCACTGTGGGCGACGTACTGTGGATGAAAGCAATGATACCGCACCATTCTATAGCAATTTTAACAAGTGAGCGTGCAGATATTAAAGACCCAGAAGTAAAAAAACTAGCAGAAGACATTATTAAGGCACAACGTAAGGAAATTGCAGAGATGAAAGCAATGATTGAACGTCTAGAAAACGAAAAATAAGATTATGAATAAGAATATTTTATATATAGCAATAGCCGTTATCATAGGTTTGGGCGCTGGCTGGCTAATTTTTGGAAATAGCTCAGACAATGCAGCAAATAAGGATACGTCTGATATGTCCGATCAACACGACCATTCTGGCGAGAGTGCAGACCAGATGTGGACGTGCTCAATGCATCCACAGATTATGCAACCAGAAGCTGGCGATTGTCCTATATGTGGAATGGACTTAATCCCTGCTGAAGCTGGTGCTGAAGGTCTCGCAGCAAACGAGATAAAAATGACCGAAAATGCTATGGCATTAGCAAATATTCAAACCACTATCGTGGGCAATGCAGAAGCCAGCGATGATGATGGGATGACATCCCTTTCTGGAAAAATAGCTGCTAATGAAGAAAACAATACTGTGCAAGCCAGCTATTTCAAAGGAAGAATAGAAAGACTCAACGTCAACTATGAAGGTCAACAAGTAAATCGTGGTCAGCTGCTCGCAACCATTTACGCACCAGACCTTGTAGCGGCACAACAGGAATTGATTACCGCAGCATCGTTGAAAGAATCGCAACCCGCTTTGTATAAAGCAGTTCGCAATAAACTCAAAAACTGGAAACTTTCAGATACACAAATCAATGCTATTGAAGAAAGTGGAACGGTACGAGAGAATTTCCCGATTTATGCAACGGTTTCCGGAACGGTTTCAGAAGTAATGGCAGCACAAGGCGATTATGTAAATCAAGGACAGCCTATTGTGAAGTTGAGCAACCTCAATTCGGTTTGGGCAGAATTTGATGCCTATGAAAATCAAATAGCGCTATTCAACGTTAGGCAAAAAATCAACATCACGACCAATGCCTATCCAAATAAAGAATTTGAGGGAACAATTTCATTTATTGACCCAATTTTAAATAATGCTACAAGAACGGTAACGGTACGTGCAACCCTTCAAAATAGAGACGACCTATTTAAACCAGGAATGTTTGTTACAGGTAAGGTTAAAGGCGCAACACAAACTATGGAAAACACCCTTACCGTGCCTGCAAGTGCTGTGTTATGGACGGGCGAGCGCTCATTGGTATATGTGAAAACCAATCCTAACGAGCCTGTATTTGAAATGCACGAAGTAACCTTGGGCAATCGCTCTGGCGAAACTTACCAAGTATCGGCCGGATTAAATAATGGCGATGAAATTGTTACCAATGGAACATTTACAGTAGATGCAGCGGCACAGTTACAGGGTAAAAAATCAATGATGAATCAGCAAATGATGCAGGACGAATCAGCAATGATGGGCGATATGGAAATGAGTTTCAGCAATGCGTTTAGTTCTGATTTCGACAAAGCATTACCATCATATCTCAAAATGAAAGATGCCCTTGTAGCAAGCGATGCAAGTCAAGTTTCCGCTTTCGCGAAAGCGACATCATTAAAATTAAAAGCAATATCGACTGATGATTTAAGTACGATGGAAAAACAACACTTAACCAAAAGTATTGAGATGCTGGATGCCGTTGCAAACAATGATAATCTGGAAAACCAGCGCGCTCACTTCGTCATTCTAAACGAGAATATCGTGCCTATTGCAATGAGCATAAAAAACTCGATAAATTATTACATTCAGAAATGCCCTATGGCAAATAACAATAAAGGTGCGGTATGGCTAAGTATGGAAGAAGAAATAAGAAATCCATACTATGGCGATGCAATGTTGACTTGCGGAAGTGTGATTGATTCGTTGTAAAAATCATTTGCAACACAGTTGCACCAAAAAAATTTTATCTTTGCATTGTGAAAGTTGTAGCAATCATTTTATCGTTTTATTTCTTGGCACTCAATGTAGTGCCTTGTAGCGATGCGGCAAATAGAGCTGATGATACCCAAGTAGTTACAGTAATCGATATTGATGGCGACCACGACCAAGACTGTGAGTTATGCTCGCCTTTTTGCCAATGCCATTGTTGTCACGTTCACACGATAAATTTTGGGCTTGTTGCATTTCAACCGCTACAGCCTGCTATTCCTCAAGAATTCTTTGCCCATTTCGATGACCTTGGCAAAGATATTCCCCATTCCCTTTTTCAGCCACCTCGGGCATAATTCAGTTTTCATAGGATAACTATATCCTTTTTTGAAGTTTTCCTAATGGGAATGCTCAACTATGTTTTTGCTACGCGAAAACGCAAACTCGTTTTTTAACTGAATTAATACATTAATCTATGATTAACAGAATCATTGATTTTTCAATCAATAACAAATTTATTATTGGCTTGTTTACCTTGACTCTTGTAGGTGTCGGTATCTGGTCAATGGCAACGGTAAATCTTGGGTCTGTGCCAGATATTACCAATAATCAAGTGCAAGTCATCACGCAATCGCCCAATCTGGGAACGGAAGATATTGAACAGTTCGTGACCTATCCTGTAGAATTATCTATGGGTAATTTACCGGGCGTTACCGAAATAAGATCTATCTCACGTTTCGGACTCTCTGTAGTAACCATCGTTTTTGAGGACGATATGGGGACTTATCTTCCTAGACAACTGGTAGGGGAAAAACTCAACGAACTTGGAGAATCTATACCTGAAAAATTTGGAAGTCCATCTATGGGTCCCATTTCCACAGGATTAGGTCAAATTTATGAATACACCATTCAGCCAGGGAAAGGATTTGAAAACAGATATTCGCCTATGGAACTGCGTACCATCCAGGACTGGGTTATCAAACGACAACTTACTTTACTGGAAGGTGTGGTAGAAGTTAACTCATATGGTGGTAGCATTAAGCAGTACGAAGTTGCCGTCGATCCAGAGAAGTTAAATAGTATGGGCATCAGCATTTCACAAGTGTATGACGCTCTTGCTATGAACAATGTCAATACAGGTGGTGCCTATATTGAGAAAAATAAAATGTCAAACTTCATAAGAGGCGAAGGTCTTATTCGCTCTTTGGAAGACATCAAGAATATCTCGATTATCAACGAAGGCAACATTCCCATAACAATTGGAGATGTAGCAACGCGTGTCCATTTTGGGAGTCAGGTACGTTATGGTGCATTTACCCAAGACGGTAAGGAAGCCGTGGGCGGTATGATTATGATGCTCAAGGGTTCTAATCCTAATGCAGTTATTCAAAATGTAAAGGATCGTATGGCAGAAATTGAAAAATCCCTGCCAGAAGGTTTAACGATCGCCCCTATCATTGATCGTAGTGAGCTTATTGCCAGAACTACAGATACGGTTAAAACTAATTTACTGGAAGGTGCTCTAATAGTGATTTTTGCCCTTGTGTTATTGCTGGGTAGTTTAAGAGGTGGAATCATAACAGCCACGACCATACCATTGTCCTTACTTTTTGCCTTTATCCTGATGAAGCAGTTTAATGTATGGGCAAACTTAATGAGCTTGGGAGCTATTGATTTTGGGATTATCATAGATGGTGCGGTAATTATTATAGAAGGAACGGTTTATGAGATCCAAAAACGGATTAGGTCTGGCAAGCTAAAATTCAATCAAGGCGTGATGGATAAAGTGGCTTATGATGCAGGAAGCACGATGATGGGTTCCGCTTTTTTTGGACAGATAATTATCCTCATCGTTTTTACGCCTATACTTTTTCTAACTGGTGTAGAAGGTAAAATGTTTAAACCTATGGCATACACCTTTGGCTTTGCAATGATAGGTGCCATCATCTTGTGTCTCACGTATGTGCCTATGATGGCAGCGCTTTTTATGAAACCAGTACAAAATACCAAAAACTGGTTCGGCAGGTTCGAGCGTTGGCTCGAAAAAATAAGCGATAAAATTATAGGTGCTATTCATAGTGCATATATGCCATTATTAAAGGGAGCCCTTAAACTAAAACTTATTGTTTTATCAGCTGCTACCGTATTACTTCTTATTGCTGGTTTTATCTTTTCTAATATGGGTGGAGAATTTGTGCCCCAGCTTGATGAAGGAGATCTAGCAATGCAAGCGCTCATTAGACCAGGAAGTTCATTATCCGAATCTATTGAAGTTTCCAAGAAAATAGAAACTATCCTATTAGAAAATTTCTCTGAAATTAAAACAGTCACAGCTCGTATAGGTGTTGCAGATATTCCTACAGATCCTATGCCTATGGATATTGCAGATATGTACATCATCCTAAACAAGGATATGGACGAGTGGACAACAGCTACTACTAAAGAAGGTTTGATAGATGCCATTAGAGACAAATTAGATGAAGAACTCGTGGGTGTAAATTTAGTTTTTACCCAACCAGTAGAGTTACGATTTAACGAGCTGTTAGAAGGTGTAAGAGAAGATATTGCGGTAAAGCTGTATGGCGAAGATTTAGATGTGTTATCACAAAAGGTTCAGGAAATGGCAGCGATTATACAGACCGTTCCTGGCGCTGGTGATGTGAGTGCAGAACGAACTGCAGGATTACCACAGATGACCGTAAAATATAAGCGTGATAAAATGGCGCAATATGGACTGGATATTCAAAAAGTAAATGATTACATAAGTACCGCATTCGCTGGCGGAACTGCAGGAGTAATTTTTGAAGGCGAGAAACGATTTGATCTCGTGGTACGATTTGATGAAAGCCATAGAAAAAGTATCGATGACCTACGCAATATGTATATCGATCTTAAGGATGGCAATCAGATACCCATTATCGAAATAGCCGAAATTGAATACGTCCCTGGACCTATGCAAATTTCACGTGACAATACGTATAGAAGAACCTACGTAGGTGTAAATGCAAGAGGCAGGGATGTGGAGTCTGTAGTAAAAGATATTCAGCAAAAATTAGATGAAGAACTGGACTTGCCATCAGGCTATTATATTACCTATGGTGGCGAGTTTGAAAATCTACAAAGCGCAAAGGATCGTTTGATAATCGTTGTGCCCATCGCCCTGTTTTTAATATTTATACTGCTGTACTTTGCCTTAAAATCCTTTTCACAATCGCTAATGATTTACATAGCGATTCCCTTGGCGGCCATCGGTGGTGTGTTTGCCCTATGGTTGCGGGATATGCCATTTAGTATTTCGGCAGGTGTCGGCTTTATTGTGCTATTTGGTGTTGCAGTTCTTAACGGACTGGTACTTATAAACCGATTTAATTCCTTAAAAGAAGAAGGTGTGATAAGTATAAAGGATAGAATATTTCAAGGGACTAAAGAACGTATTCGTCCCATTATGCTCACGGCCACCACAGATATTTTTGGGTTTTTACCAATGGCATTTTCCACATCAGCCGGTGCAGAGGTGCAACAACCGCTCGCTACGGTAGTTATTGGTGGGATGCTTACGGCCACCCTACTCACGTTGATCGTACTTCCCGTGCTCTATACCTTTATAGAAAAGCGACGTGAGCGCAAAGACCAGAACAAGATTGGTTCGTTTAATCCGCAAGCATTGGCCACGATTTTAATACTTGGTTTTATGTTAGGTGGTACCGCTTTCGCGCCTGCCCAGAGCGCAGTCGAAGGGAAAGGGCAACAAACACAAGCACCTGTGCCAGACCTCATTGTTCAGGATAGCATTACACCCATTACCTTATCTCGGGCTGTAGAAATTGCTAAAGAGAATTATCCAGCACTCAAGACGAGCCAACTCGAAATAGAAAGACAGAGCGCACTCACGGGCAATGCCTATGACTTCGGTAATACTAAAGTATTTACAGGTGGCGAAGAAGTGGCAGATGGTCAGGGCATTTATACCTTGATAGGTATCGGTCAACAAAATATTGATCTATTGGGAATAGGTGCCAAAAAACGCTTGCAACAACAACGCATCCAGTTAGCCGAAACAGCTTTTGACCTATCTGAAATCCAGATAGAACTGGAAGTCAAAAAAGCCTGGTCAGAAGCTTTTCAGGCAAAGAAGAAATTTGTTCTTTATCGAGAACTGGACAGCATTTATGGTCAATTTGCACAATCTGTAGAACTCAATTTTGAAGTCGAAGCCATTTCGAGACTGGAATATGCTGCTGCGCGCAATCAAGCGTTACAGATAACCAACAGGTTTCAGCAGGCAGAAACAGATTATTTAATCGCATTACAAAAACTCAATCTTTGGTTGACACCAGATACGATGTACACCGTAGCTGATGAATTTGAAGCTACCGAAATTTCGGTGTTAGAGACTGATGATACATTGGATGAACATCCCGAGTTATCGCTTTCGCGAAAGCGTATAGACGAAGCACAGGCAAGCTATGATGCAGCAAGAGCAAATTTGTTGCCCAAATTCAATCTGCAAGGTGGCCTGCAACGTGTAAATGGCGATAGTGGTTTCTACACCTATCAGGCAGGGATTTCCATACCGCTGTTTTCTGGCCCAGACCGCAGCCGCGCAAAAGCTGCTAAACTGGATGCACAGATTGCAGAAACCAATGCCGCATTCAAACAACGCGAGCTGCAATCCCAATATACACAAGCACAGCAAAATTATACACGATGGCGAGATACTTGGTTTTTCTATAAAACCGAAGCTCTGCCACTTGCCATAGACCAGCGCAAAGGCGCATTGCTCGCCTACAAAGAAGGTGCGCTTGATTATGCAGCATTCACGCAAATTATACGTGATGCCATACAGACCGAAATGGATGCGCTGGACGCACTCGATAATTATTTAGAAGCCTTGTTTAAACTACAATATTTCCAAAACTAAAAAAAGATGAAAAAATTAAAATATATACCGATTACCACAATGCTTATGGCATTGACATTATTCAGCTGTGGCGAGTCAAAAACTGAAGATGGCCACGATGAAGCCACCCATTCTGAAACAGAAGAAAATCACTCTGAAGGGGAAGATGAAGAAGATAATATGGAAGGCGAAGCTAAGGAAGTAATGCTCACGGCACAGCAGTTTGAAGCCTTACAGATGGAAATTGACACGCTCTCACAACGTTATATGAGCGGTTATGTAGAAGCAAATGGCACGCTGGAAGTACCACCACAAAACGAAGCATCCATTACCGCCATAACAGGAGCAAATGTGGCATCCATAGAAGTAATAGAAGGTGATGAAGTGAAAAAAAATCAAGCGGTCGCCTATCTCTCACATCCCAGCATCATACAGATACAGAGCGATTACTTAAATGCACACAGCAACAGTCGGTTTTTAAAACAAGAATACGAACGTCAAAAAAGGCTTTATGAAGCTGGTGTGGCATCTGGTATGAATTTCCAAAAGGCAACGGCAGACTATCAGTCATCTACCGCAATGGTAAACGGGCTGGAAGCACAATTGCGACAGTACAACATCAATGTGAATGGCGTGCGCAATGGCACTATCTACCAGCGTGTTGCATTGCGCAGTCCCATTGCAGGGGTTGTAGAAAAAGTTTTTATAAAAACTGGACAATATGTGGAGCCACAGACCAACCTAATGGAAATAGTAGATACAGACCACGTACACGCAGATTTAATGGTTTTCGAAAAAGATGTTGATAGGGTAAAAAAAGGTCAACAAGTACGATTTAGCGTTCAATCAAGACCAGGAACGGAACTCGTTGCCGAAATTTATTCAGTAGGAAAAACCTTCGAGCAAGATCCCAAAGCGGTGCACGTACACGCAGAAATTGAGAACAAAGGTGGTGGTCTTATCCCAGGAATGTACATTAAAGGTAGGATTGAAGTTGATAACGATGAAACCGCTGAAACCGCATTACCAGAAAGTGCCATTATTACAGAAGGTGGTAGGGATTATGTGTTTAAAGCGCAAAGGGAAGGCAACACTTGGAGTTTTATACCAGTAGAAGTCACTACGGGCGAGAAGGATGGTGACTGGATAGCCATACGTTTTTTTGAAACCCCAGACCCAAATACTCATTTTGCCTTTAATAATGCCTATTACCTTATGGGAGAGATGAAAAAAGGGGAACTTGGTGACGATGATTAAAATGGAATGAAAGAAAAAAGAAAGAAAAACTTAAAAGTAGCAAGAACCTTACAGATTTGGAACGTCATCTACGATGTTATTGAAGTTGCGGTCTCGCTTATTGCTGGATTTACGGCAAATAGTTCGGCTCTGATAGGTTGGGGATTGGACAGCACGATTGAAGTGGTTAGTGCGGGAACATTAGGCTGGCGACTACACGGCGAGATTAAAGGTATCGATGAAGAAAAAGTAAAACGAAGACAAAAAATCACGTTAATCGTAATTGCAGTTTCCTTTACGCTCATCTGTATTTTCATTTCCTACGATTCCATTACAAAGCTTATAAATAAAGAAACCGCAAACTGGAGCACGATGGGACTGATTATATTATTGGTTTCCCTGGTTGTAAATCCTATCCTGATCTATTTCAAAAGAAAGTATGGAAAGAAATTAGACAGTCCAGCCTTGCTGGCTGATGCTAAAGACACCTTTATTTGCTTATACCAAACCGTGGTCGTACTTATAGGATTGCTATTGGTCAACTGGTTAGGCTGGTGGTGGGCAGATCCTGTGGCGGCATTACTTATCGTTCCGTACGCTGCAAAAGAAGGCTATGAAGCCTACAATAAAGCTAAAAATATCAATTATAACACCGCACAAAATGACTGAAATTGAAAAAACATTAAATGACCATAACGTGCGTCCCACCGCAATGCGCATCTTGATTTATAAGTATATGGCCGATAGGGATGCCGCCATCGCCCTGACTGATATTGAGAATGCTTTCGCAAAATCGGATAGAACCACATTGTACCGAACCCTAAAAACGTTTGAAGAAAAAAACGTGGTGCATCACATAGATGACGGAACTGGAATCTCTAAATACGCACTTTGTGAAGAAGGCTGTAATTGTGAAATAGAACAGGATTTGCATTTACATTTTCATTGCACTAACTGTGACGAAACAGTTTGTTTAACGGAACAAAAAATCCCGCATATCAATTTGCCAGATGGATATTTGGCAGAGGATGTTAATCTCGTGGTTACGGGAATATGCGAAAAATGCAGCAGTAATTTACTTTAATAAACAAACGAACAAATTAGATTGATTTTGAAAAAAAGCACTTTTATAATAACTAAAATGGACTGCCCTTCAGAAGAGCAGATGATTCGGATGAAGTTAGAGTCTTATGCTCAAGTAAAACACTTGGATTTTGATATTCCAAACAGAAAATTGGAAGTATATCACGTGGACGACGTCAAGGCGATAAAAACGTCTATAGCCAGCTTAAAACTTGGGGATTCCTTAGAAGGAACCACAGAAGCCGAACCACCCGTAATGGAAGACCAATCCAAACAAAAAAGAATCCTATGGTGGGTCTTGGGCATCAACTTTGGCTTTTTCGTTATCGAAATGACCACCGGTTGGATTTCTTCTTCGATGGGTCTTGTGGCAGACTCATTAGATATGCTGGCAGATTCCATCGTATATGCATTAAGCCTATTTGCGGTAGGCGGTGCCATTTCAAGAAAAAAGAAGGTTGCGAAATACAGCGGATACTTTCAGATGGCATTGGCAACACTTGGGTTTGCAGAGGTCTTGAGAAGGTTTTTTAGCAATACCGAAACACCCTTGTTTCAATGGATGATTATCGTTTCAATTTTCGCATTGGCAGGTAATTTGATATCGCTCTGGCTCATCAACAAGGCAAAGAGTCAAGAGGCTCATATGCAGGCAAGTGCCATTTTTACATCCAATGATATTATTGTTAATGGTGGTGTTATAGTAGCTGGGGTGCTGGTTTATTTTCTGAATAGTAAATGGCCCGATTTAGTGATTGGCGGCATCGTTTTCACTTTTGTAATGCGCGGTGCATTGAGAATATTGAAATTATCGAAGTAGTTTTTAAAATGATATCAAACTTGATTAGAACATATGAAAAAGAAAAAAGTAAACTTACGTGACTTAGAAGCGAAAGAACATCAAGGTGAGCACAGACACGATGATGGCCATAACCATAGCAGCCCTGAAGAAATTTCAAATTTTAGAACCTATCTACCGGCAATTTTCAGCTTTGTGATGCTGATAGCCGGAATTGCTATTGATTACTTTGATGCGTTTCTTTTCTTCAAAGGATGGATTCGCATAGTGTGGTACACGGTAGCCTATATACCTGTGGGATTCCCTGTAATTAAGGAAGGTTGGAAGAGTGTCAAAAATGGTGATTTTTTTACGGAATTCTTCTTAATGTCCATAGCCACTTTAGGTGCATTTGCCATTGGCGAATATCCCGAAGGTGTTGCCGTAATGCTGTTTTATGCTGTGGGCGAACTCTTCCAAAATGCGGCCGTTAACCGTGCGAAAGGAAATATAAAAGCCTTACTCGATGTAAGACCAAATGAGGCATTAGTTTATCGTGATGGCGATTATGTTTCAGTAAATCCCGAGACAGTTGAAATTGGCGAAAAGATACAGGTACGTGTAGGCGAAAAAGTTCCGCTTGATGGTATTCTGCTTTCTGAAAAGGGTTCTTTTAATACTGCTGCCTTGACAGGCGAAAGCAAACCTGATACTATTGCTAAAGGCGATACCGTTTTTGCTGGAAGTATTAATCTCGATGGAGTTATTGAAGTTGAAACAACAAAAGAATTTAAGGACAGTTCCATTGCACGTATTCTCGATATGGTGCAAAACGCAACTGCTAGAAAATCAAAAACGGAATTGTTCATTAGAAAATTTGCGCGGATTTATACGCCTATCGTTGTATTCCTTGCCATCAGCCTGACGTTTCTTCCTTACTTTTTTGTAGATGATTATGTGTTTAGAGATTGGTTATATCGTGCATTGATATTCCTCGTGATTTCGTGTCCTTGTGCTTTGGTTATCTCGATACCGCTAGGTTATTTCGGTGGTTTGGGAGCTGCTTCACGTAATGGTATTCTTTTTAAGGGTGCGTCCTTTCTCGATGCAATGACTCAAGTTAATACCGTAGTGATGGATAAGACGGGAACGGTCACTAAAGCAGTATTTAAGATTAAAGAAATTGTTACTGGTTCCGCTTTCGCGAAAGCAGAATTTATGAAATACCTAATGGCAATGGAAGAGCAATCCACGCATCCAATAGCAATAGCCATTATGGAATATAAGGCTGAAGGAGCAGATTATAATGCTACAGACGTTTCTGAAATTGCAGGTAAAGGTTTGAAAGGTAGCGTAAATGGAAAAACAGTCTTAGTTGGGAACAAAGCATTGATGACAGCACATCAGATAGAAGTTCCAGCAGAAACAGACAACATTGTTGAGTCTATAGTGATGGTAGGTATAGATGGCGCATTTGCAGGTTATGTAACAATCGCCGATGAATTGAAAGACGATGCGCATCAAGCGATCAAAGAAATAAGGGCAGCAGGAATCGATAAGATTATTATGCTTTCTGGAGATAAGGATTCTATCACTCAAGAAGTAGCAAAAGAATTAGGCATCGACTGGGCAAAAGGTGGAATGCTTCCAGAAGACAAACTCAATGAGGTGGAAAAATTAAAACAGCAACCAGATACTAAGGTGGCTTTTATAGGTGATGGTATTAATGATGCGCCTGTACTTGCGGCTAGTGATGTAGGAATCGCGATGGGCGGTCTTGGTAGCGATGTGGCTATTGAAACCTCAGATGTTATTATACAAACAGATCAACCCAGTAAAATCTCAAGAGCGATAAAAATAGGCCGTTCTACACGTCGGGTTGTTTGGCAAAATATCATACTTGCCTTTGGCGTGAAAGTTATTGTATTAATATTAGGCGCTGGAGGTCTCGCCACAATGTGGGAAGCAGTCTTTGCAGATGTAGGTGTAGCATTGCTGGCTATTCTCAATGCTGTTCGATTGCAGAAAATGAAGTGGGAGTAAACATTACAATCTAATAGTATTTTCAATAAGCATTGATTTTGAGAGTGTTAAAGAAATATCACTCTTCAAAAAGTTCGAACTCTGTCCCGTTGAGTTCACGAACATTATGTAAAGCTCTTTAAACTAATTGTTTAAAGAGCTTTTTAGCTTTATTGTAAATTTTAGATTTTTGTTAATCATTTGATTATGAAATAAGTAAAAGTTTGATTATTTCTCGTTTAAGTTCAATATATAATATTTTGGCTATTTATGTTTTGACAAAAAAATGATCCAAGTAAGCACATATATTGTTTCTCTTTAATTTAGAGTTTCAATTTTCACCCCAATATTTCTAATAAGTTCGCAGCAGTCAACTCAGATGAGGCTTGGTTTAGTCCAACGATTAAATTACCTTCTTAAATGGAGTATGAATTGCAATGTGCTACTTGTATTAAATTTCACTATTTTTCTTCAAACCATCTTCTACTTCTAATGAAGATATGTAACCAATAAATTATATCTTAAGCAAATCTTAAGAAACAACTAATGCTACTTTAAATTTAAGAATTGATTTTTGTACAATGCGAATACTAATAGTAGAAGACGAACCAGGTATATTTAATTTTCTAAAGCAAGGATTAGAAGAAGAATCCTATGCTATAGATATTGCAGAAGATGGCAAAAAAGGTTTAGAATTAGCACTGTCAGGAGAATATGATCTCTTATTATTAGATTGGATGGTTCCTGGTTTAAGCGGTATTGAAGTATGCCGTCAATTTAGAAAACAATTTAAAGAAACACCTATCATATTTTTGACCGCTAAAGACACCATAGACGAAACTGTTTTTGGACTACAGGCTGGCGCAAATGATTACATTAAAAAACCTTTCCATTTTGAAGAGCTTCTGGAACGCATAAAAGTGCAATTACGACCAAAATCTGGAGAACATTCTATTTTTAAAATTGGAGATATCACGCTGAACACAACAACCTATCAAGTGTTTAAAGGAACAGAAGAAGTCAACTTAACACAAAAAGAATTTGCTTTGTTAGAGTACTTATTACGTAATAAAGGTATAGTATGTAGAAGATCCCGAATTATTGAAAGTGTCTGGGATATACATTTTGATTATAATACAGGTGTTATTGATGTTTTTATTAATGCGCTTCGTAAAAAATTGAAATTGAGTAAGGACGAAAACTATATCCAGACCGTTAGAGGTGTTGGTTACATTGCGAAGGAGCTATGAATTTAAGTTTTAAAAATAGGGTTGCGTTACATTATATGATCGCCACAGCAGTTATAATGGCTGTAGCATTTACAGTTGTATTCTTTGTGGTAAAAGGTGTGGTGTATCAAAATATAGATAGTGACCTTTCTTTTGAAGCTGAAAAGCATACCGAAGAAATAAAAATTGTTGGTGACAGCATCAAAATTAAAAACAAAAAAGAGTGGGAAGAACGCGAACATAGAGAGGTTCAAGTAAATCCTGTTTTTATCCAAATTTTGGATAGAAACGGTTCTTTTATGGATAAATCCCCTAATCTTAAAGAAAACGAACTTGCATACAATTCTGAAGCCAATTTTGGCGGAAGCTATAACGAAACTCTCAATAGTAAACCCATAAGACAGATTCAATTACCCATTGAACAAGATGGTAAAATAAAAGGTTTTATTGTGGCGGCTATGCCATTAGAATCCTCTCTAATGGTGTTATTGAATTTAAGAAATATTTTATTTTTTGTCTATTTAGTACTCTTAGCAAGCCTTTATTTTATATCAAAATATATTGCAGGTAGAAGTATCATTCCTGTACAAATAGTTACGGAGACTACTAACAGAATCACCAAAAACAACTTAAAAGAACGCGTTGCACTTCCTCAAAACAAAGATGAACTGTTTGATTTGTCTTCTGGTATTAATGCTTTATTACAGCGTATCGAGAATGCTATCGAAAGAGAACGTCAATTTACATCGGACGCTTCTCACGAATTACGTACACCTTTAGCAACTTTAAAAGGGACGCTGGAAGTATTAATTCGTAAACCAAGGGAGCAATCAGAATATGAAGACAAAATTAAGTTTAGTCTTACAGAAATAGACAGAATGACTGCCACTATCGAACAATTATTGTTGTTAGCAAGATTAGATACTAATTCAAAGCAAAAAAACAAAGCGTCCATTTCCTTAACAACAATCATTGACGAAATTCTTTCAAGACATAAAAATCAGATTACAAAAAAGAAACTCTCGATTGATTTTAAAAATGAAACAGTAAATGACACCTCAGTCCCTCAGTATTTTAGTAACCTTATATTAGAAAATATTATTGGTAATGCTATAAAATATGCTAAGGATGCTACCAAAATACACATATCAATTACCCAATTAGATTCAGAAACTATTTGCAAAGTTCAAGATGAGGGTATTGGAATAAAAAATGAAGATTTAGATAATTTATTCAACCATTTTTTTAGATCTGATGCACTAAATCACAAGACTATCTCTGGAAATGGTTTGGGACTATCAATAGCCAAAAAAGCTGCAGATGCTATTGATGCAAACATTGAAGTAGAAAGCACGTTGAACGTTGGAACCACTTTTACTGTTTACTTTTAAGCCAATCTTAAGACTATCCTTAGACAGTCTTAAAATTACAGCATTACTTTTATAAAGAATTAGCTTAATAACTCTTGAAAAAGAAAACAGTTCCCCCTCTTGACCTTTAAATATTTTGGTTGGTTTTTATTGGTTAGTAGTTGCAAAAGCCTTGAGGTTTCTCAGGGCTTTTGTTTTTTAGAGTAACACATAAATAATCAATCTTAAGCTAATCTTAAGAAACCGTTTAGATTACAATTAGATAACCCATCTACATTTGTTTCATTATTTTAATTAACCACCAGAAAATGTTAGAACGTATTATCCAGTACAGTATTCATCACAAACTGATTGTGCTGTTATTTACCGCAGGAATCGTTGGATTCGGCTTGTATTCCCTTTCCAATATACCTATTGGAGCAGTTCCAGATGTGACCAATAATCAAGTTCAGGTTATTACCACCTCAAGAACCTTATCGACCGAAGATGTTGAGAAATTTTTAACCTACCCAGTAGAGTTAGAAATGGCAAACTTACCTGGAGTAACAGAAATTCGTTCTATTTCTAAATTTGGATTATCAGTAGTTACTGTAGTTTTTGATGATGAAATGGGTACTTACCTACCGCGTCAACTTATTGCTGAGAAAATTAAAAGTGCCGAAGAAAAAATTCCAACTGGTTTTGGGAAACCTTTTATGGGGCCAGTTTCTACCGGTTTGGGAGAAATTTATCAATATGTAATTGATGTAGATCCTAAATACAAAGACCAGTATTCCTTATCAGATGTTCGTACCATCCAAGATTGGGTAGTAAAACGTCAGCTTTCTGGAATACCAGGAGTTGTTGAAGTAAACACTTGGGGAGGCTACTTAAAGACTTATGAAGTAGCGGTTAATCCAGAACGTCTACGTTCAATGGATGTTTCTATTTTCGATGTCTTTAATTCTCTTGAAAAAAACAATAGCGTTGCTGGAGGTGGTTATATTGAAAAAATTAATGAAAGTTATTTTATAAGAGGTGAAGGCTTAGTCACTTCAATTGAAGATATTCAAGATATTGTCGTAACTAATAAAGGTGACATTCCTGTATATGTAAGAGATGTGGCCAATGTAGGCTTTGGTCACGCTAACCGTTTTGGTGCTATCACAGGAAACGGAGAAGGCGAAAAAGTTTTAGGACAAGTAATGATGCTTAAAGATGCCAATTCTAATGCTGTAATCGAGGCAGTAAAACAACGTGTGGCAGAAATACAATCCTCATTACCTAAAGGAATTTCAATCAACCCATTTTTAGAGCGTAGCGAACTTATTGCTAAAACGACCTTCACAATTGCCGAAAACCTGATTTTAGGATGTTTAATCGTGATTTTTGTAGTGGTTTTACTTTTAGGAAACCTGCGTTCTGGTTTAGTAGTGGCTTCTGTAATTCCATTATGTTTATTGTTTGCGCTTTCGTTAATGTACATTTTTGGGGTCGATGCGAACTTAATGAGTTTGGGTGCGATCGACTTCGGTATTATAATAGATGGTGCCGTAATTATAGTCGAATTTATCGCCTTTAAAATCACAAGTCAACGCGCTAAATTATTAGCGCTTCCAATAGAAGAACGACAAGGATTGATTGATACAATAACCTATCAAGGAGCTTCGAAAATGATGAACTCTGCGGTATTTGGGCAATTAATCATCATCATCGTTTTTATACCTATTCTATCTTTAGTTAATGTAGAAGGAAAAATGTTCCGTCCTATGGCATTGGTATTCTGTTTTGCATTAATAGGTGCAATGCTGTTATGCTTTACCTACATTCCAGTAATGGCTTCATTATTTATTAAACCTTCTAATACAGAAAAGAAAACCATATCATCAAGACTTATTACATTTTTAGAAAACAAATACCGACCTACCATTACTTGGGCATTGCGTAAAAAGACATTGGTATTAAGTATGGCTGTAGCGTTGTTAGTTTTTACAGGATTTTTATTCACTAGAATGGGTGGCGAGTTTGTACCTACTTTAGATGAAGGTGACTTTGTAATTCAACCCGTTTTAAAAACAGGAATGTCTTTGAGTAAAACGATTGAAGCCACTACCAAAATAGAAAAAATACTAAAACAATTCCCTGAAGTAGAACAAGTGGTAAGTAGAATTGGAGCTGCCGAAGTACCAACAGACCCAATGTCTATGGAAGAAAGTGATGTTATCATAAAATTGAAACCTAAAGGCGAATGGACTTCTGCTGAGTCTAAAGACGAATTAGCAGATAAATTTAAAGAAGCCTTATCAAATGAAATTGTAGGTGTAGATTTTGAATTTACACAACCTATTGAAATGCGATTTAACGAATTGATTACAGGAGTAAGAGCAGATTTAGCTATCAAGGTTTTTGGAGAAGATTTAGATGTGCTTTATAGAAAAGCATTAGAAATAGAAAAGGCCATTCAAAATGTGGAAGGAGCAGCTGATATTTCTGTAGAGAAAACAGCTGGTTTACCACAAATGTCTGTAAAATATGACCGCCAGAAAATAGCTAAATATGGATTAAACATTGAAGACTTAAATAAAGTGGTAACAATGGGATTTGCAGGAATGCCTGCTGGAAATGTATTTGAAGGCGAAAAACAATTTGATTTAGTATTACGTTTTGATGCTGCTCACAGAAAAGATATTGAAAACTTAGAAACCGCATCGGTTACTTTACCTAATGGTACTAAATTACCGCTTAGCGAATTTGCGAACATAAGTTACACCAAAGGACCAGCAAAGATTTCACGTGATAACACCAAGCGTCGTATCGTAGTAGGTGTCAATGTTAGAAACCGAGATTTAGAATCTGTTGTAAAAGATGTACAAGCAATCATTGAGAGAGATGTTAAGATTCCAACCGGATATTCTATAAGCTACGGAGGGCAATTTGAAAATTTAAGAACTGCATCAGCACGGTTAAAAGTAGCGGTACCCATTGCACTAATATTAATTTTCGTGTTGTTATACTTCGCTTTTGATTCTGTAAAAGAAGCCTTAATGATTTACAGTGCCATTCCTTTATCCGCAATTGGTGGTGTGATGCTACTGTATATAAGAGACCTTCCTTTCAGTATATCGGCAGGTGTTGGGTTTATTGCGCTTTTCGGTATTGCGGTATTAAATGGTATTGTGTTGATTGAAGAGTTTAAAGAACTAAAAGCACACGGTGTCAGCAATATTAATAAGCGAATTTTAATGGGAACAAAAAACAGATTGCGTCCAGTATTATTAACTGCAGCAGCAGCAGCTTTAGGATTTTTACCTATGGCAATATCAACTTCCGCTGGCGCCGAAGTACAAAGACCATTAGCAACAGTAGTTGTAGGTGGATTAATAACTGCAACCGTTTTAACTTTAGTTGTACTGCCTATTTTATATGCAATGTTCGACAGAAAAGGACATCATCCTAAAATAAAAACAAAAGTGAATTTTAAGGCTCTAAGCATTATGCTTTTATTGTTTTTACCATTCTTTGGTAAGGCACAACAAAACCCAGTAAATGTTGAGCAGACTGTAAAAATGGCTATTGAAAATAATAATGGATTGCAAGCTTACGCGAAAAAGATTAATCAATCAGAACAGTTGGTAGGAAGTGCTTTTAATTTGGACAAAACACAAGTTTACTATAGCTATGACCAAAATAACATTGCCGAAAATGGTTTGCCATTAAAGGTGTTAGGCATTAGTCAATCACTTCAATTCCCAACAGTATATGGCGCACAGCGTAAAGTAGAAAATCAAAAAGTAGCATTAATAACGCAGCAGTATCGTCTAAATGAAAGAATATTGACTAAAGAGGTTAATTCAGCCTATTATAATGTAGTCTATAGCAATAATCTTGTGAGGCAATATGTCTATTTAGATAGCTTATATGGTCAATTTGCAAGAGCTGCTAAAAAGAGATACGATGTAGGGGAAACTAATTTATTAGAAAAACTAACGGCTGAAACCAAGCAAAAAGAAATCGCTATCGCACTTTCTCAAGCACGCGAAGACGTTTCTAAAGCCTACACAATGTTAAATCAATGGGTACAGACCGATTCAACAATTACGGTTTCAGAAGATGTGTTACCAAGACTGGAATTAAAAGAATTCAGTCTAACAGATCATCCTGGACTAATGTATTATAATTCAGCAGAAAACTTAGCTAAATCTTCTCTTTCATTAGAGCGACAAAAGCTTTTACCTGATTTACAATTATCAGTATTTCAAGGCACAAACAATGGTGTAGCTGCAAGAAATTATAATGGATTTCAAGTAGGTATTGCAGTACCATTATGGTTTGGAGCACATAAATCAAAAATCAATGCAGCTAAGACAGAAACATTGATTATTGCTAATGAATTTGAAAACTATAAAATTCAATTACAATCAAAATACGACGCCTTGCTTTCTGATTTAAAAAAGTTTCAAGAAACAGTTGATTATTATCAAAGTACAGGAAGAGATCTTTCTAAGCAATTAACAACAACAGCTTCAAAAGCGTTTCAAAATGGCGAGATAGATTTTTTACAATATGTGCAGCTTTTAGAGAGTGCAAAAAATATCGAAATCAACTATTTACAAAACCTAAATAAGTATAATAATACAGTTTTAGAATTAAACTACTTAACCAATTAACGATGAAAAATACCTGTAACACCATAGCAAATTTTATATACTTGAAAAGTTTTTTATTAGTAGTAATAATGGCTTTAGCCTCTTGTAATTCTAAAGAGAAAACCGAGGTTACCAATGCAGAAGCGACCACAGAGATTGAAAACACTGATGTAGTTTCAATAACAGAGAATCAGTTTAAATCTGGCGATATGCAGCTTGGCAAAATAACAATGCAACCATTTAATACGGTAGTAAAAGCAAACGGGATGTTTGCTGTTCCACCAGAAAATCAAGCAGATGTAAGTGCCTATTTTGCTGGTTATGTAAAAAACATTAGTCTATTGCCTGGAGATGTAGTAAAAAAAGGCCAGACCTTATTCACGATTGAAAATCCTGAATATGTACAAGCACAACAAGATTTTTTAGAA
The DNA here is from genome assembly GCF_016744625.1 of Winogradskyella sp. Classification (GTDB taxonomy): domain Bacteria; phylum Bacteroidota; class Bacteroidia; order Flavobacteriales; family Flavobacteriaceae; genus Winogradskyella. The sequence continues at coordinate 13,772 of NZ_JADGDZ010000002.1, read as the reverse complement.
GCCAAAGGACGTTTGAATTATTTAAAGTCAGACTATGAGCGCCAAAAAGAATTGGTTGCAGATAACGTGACATCAAAAAAGAACTTCCTAAAGGCAGAGTCAGAATACAACGTGACGTTAGCACAATACCAGTCAATGAAAAAGAAGTTGAGCTTAATGAATATTAACCCAAATACCTTAACAGGAGATAATATTCGTTCTGTCATCAGCGTACCTTCGCCTTTGTCAGGTTATGCGACAACAATTAATGCAACAAAAGGGATGTATTTAAACCCTTCAGATGTTGCTATTACAGTTACAAATACTGATGATTTACACATAGAGTTAAAGATTTTTGAAAAAGATCTACCTATGGTAAAAGTAGGACAGCCTATTAACGTAAGACTTCAAAATGATACCGATAAAGTATACCGAGGAAAGGTACATTTAGTAAACAAGGCAATCAATACCCAAGACAGAACAGTAGATATTCACGGAGATTTAGTAAATGAAAGTGAGGTAAAATTATTTGCACCAGGAATGTACATTGAAGGAGAGATTTTAACTACTACCACAGAATATCCTGCTCTACCAGTTGAAGCAGTTGCAAATATTGATAATGACTACTTTGTTCTGGTTAAAGAAAACGGGATAAACTTTAAAAGAATGTTAGTAAAAATTGGAACTACAAATAATGGCTATATTCAAATAGTAAATGCTTCGGATTTTGATGCAGATACAGAGTTTTTGACAAAAGGAGCTTTTAATTTAATAACTGAATAAATGGCAGAACAAATAAACGAATTAGACAATTATTTAGACAACCACTACATTCATAGAAGCAATTGGTTAAGAGCAGCAGTGCTTGGAGCAAACGATGGTATTTTATCTACAGCCAGTCTTGCAATAGGTGTTGCAGCTGCAAGTGCTACAAGAGAGCCTATTATTTTAGCAACCTTGGCAGGACTTGTTGCTGGTGCTTTATCAATGGCTGCTGGAGAATATGTTTCTGTAAGTTCACAGACAGATGTAGAAAAAGCAGACATTGAACGTGAAAAGCAAGAATTAAATGAAATGCCAGAAATCGAATTACAGCGATTAGCAGATATCTATGTAAAAAGAGGGCTTAAAAAAACAACTGCATTAACTGTTGCTCAAGAATTAACAGAGCACGATGCTTTAGGTGCACATATCAGAGACGAATTAGGTATTAATGAGATTAGTCAAGCCAAACCTATTCAAGCGGCTTTTGCATCTGGAGCAGCATTTACTATAGGAGGATTACTTCCTTTTTTAGTAACCCTTTTTCTGCCATTAAATAGTATGGAATATTCTATTTACGGTTTTGCGCTATTTTTCCTTATTGTATTAGGAGCTCTAGCAGCTAAAACAGGTGGGTCAAGTATAGGAATAGCAATTATACGTATCACATTTTGGGGAACCGTAGCAATGGGTCTAACAGCATTAGTTGGATATCTATTTGGAGTAAATCTCTAAACAAAACATAAAATTATGAACGACGCACATTTTCATTTAGCAGTAAATCATCTTCCTATTGTGGGAGTATTGATTGGATTCTTAGTATTATTAGTAGGTTTTATTATGAAAAAACCTCAAATAAAAAACACCGCATTAGGCATTTTTATATTTAGTGCCGTAACAGCAGTAGTAGCTTTTTTAACAGGAGAAGGAGCTGAAGAAATTGTAGAGAATTTACCTGGAATTAGCGAGACATTAATTCATAAACACGAAGAGTATGCAGAATTGTTTTTTACAATGATGCTGATTTTAGGAGGAGTATCAATAATAACCTTGTTTTTAGAATATAAAAAGTTGCCGTTTTATAAATATGGCTTTGTTGTGTGTTTATTGCTTTCCGTTGCCTCAATTGGGATTTCTAAATATGTAGGAACAAGTGGCGGCGAAATAACGCATATCGAAATTAGAAACGATGCAAATGTAATTCAGTTAGATTCTCAAGATAATGACTCCGATGATGATTAAAGATGTTTCTGAATATTGCTCAAACTTGCTTACCACTTCAAAATGTAAGGAACTGCCTTTTCATAATCTTGAGCATACTAAAGAGGTCGTTCAAAATGTAAAGTATTTATGTGCAGCAATGGATATCAATTCAGTAGAAACAGATTTGTTAATTATTGCAGCTTGGTTTCATGACACAGGATTTTCTAAAACATACAAAGAGCACGAGGCAGAAAGTATAAAAATTGCTAAAAAGTTTCTTTCCAGTATAGGAATGGAAAGCAATAGTATTAGTACAATTTGTAATTGTATAGAAGCCACAAAGATGCCTCAAAGTCCAACAGATAGATTATCTGAAATTCTGTGCGATGCAGACATTTTTCATATAAGTAACTCGCATTTCTTTTACAGAAAATTATTGCTTCGTAGAGAATGGGAGTTATTCTGTGATATTAAAACAACAAATAAAGAATGGCATTTATTGAATCTCAAATTTTTAAAAGAGCATCACTTTAGAAGTGATTATGGAAAGCAAACTTTAGAAATCGGCAAGCAGGAAAATCTTCATAAAGTTGAAAACATTTTAAACTATTTCAATGAATAATAATTTTCCATACTCAAAATACAATTTTAATAATCAAGATTTATTATCTGGGTTAACAACAGCTGAATGCGATAGACTCACAGCTAATAAAGAAATACTGAACTTTAAGGCAGGCACGCAGATATTTAAAGAAGGTACAGAGCCTAAAGGTATTTATAGAGTACTATCAGGAAAAGTAAAGAAATATACTGCTACCAATTTTGGTACAGACCATATATTTTATATCTGTGGAGAAAACGAATATCTTGGGTATCACGCTATTCTAAGTGAAGAAGAGTATCCAGACTCTGCAACTGCATTATTAGATTGTGAAGTAGCATTTATTCCTAAAAATGATTTTTTAAATGTGGTTAGCAAATCTCACCTATTATCGCAACGCTTGCTTAAAAATTTAAGTCACGAATTTGGAGTTTTTTTAAATGCAACTAAAATATTAGCACGTTACACGGTTAGAGAACGCACGGCAATAAATCTATTGATTTTACAAAGAAAATTCAGCGTTAAAGAGAGTCTTAAAGAAATTGAAATAAACAGAGAAGATCTTGCAAGTATGGTAGGTACGGCAAAAGAGTCCTTGGTACGAATGTTGAAAGATTTTAAAGAAGAAAAGCTTATTTCTACTAAGGGTAGAATCATTTTTATTGAAGACCTTGAAGGGCTTGTAAAAGCAAGTAATTATAAATAAAATTGATAAATGTCAATGTAAGAATAAATAGCTTTTAACGTTAAACTAAATACCTTTACAGATTATAAATTATTATGAAAAAAAACATTTTTACATTACTTGTGCTACTATTAACTATTAGCGGAGTAACCGCTCAAGAATGGCATACGGATTTTGCAAAAGCAAAGAAAACAGCAACCGAAGAAAATAAACCTATAATTCTTGTTTTTCAAGGATCAGACTGGTGTGCGCCTTGTATAAAATTAGATCGTGAAATTTGGAGTACGGAAGCCTTTAAAAAGTACGCAAGTAAAAACTACGTGATGCTTCAAGCAGACTTCCCAAGAAAAAAGAAAAACGCATTGAGTGAATCTCAAACTGCAGCAAATGCAAAATTGGCAGAGGCCTATAACAAAAATGGGATTTTTCCTTTCATAGTTATACTTGACGCTAACGGAAAAGTATTAGGAGAAACGAGTTATAAAAAGACGACGCCAGAAGCGTACATTGAGGAACTAAACACTTTTACCAAGTAATTTGAAGAATCTAATCACTTTATCATTATTGTTCTTTTCAGTTGTCTGTATAGCGCAACAGCCATACAAACGTACACTCAAACTAATGGGTAGTCGTTTTGACATAACCGTAGTTGCAGAAAATGAAAGTATAGGAAATAAGTATATCGATACTGCTGTAGCCGAAATTACAAGAATAGAAAAACTGATTTCTTCTTGGGATACCAATTCTCAAACATCAGAAATTAATAGAAATGCTGGTATCAAAGCTGTAAAAGTAGATTCAGAATTGTTTCAATTAATTGAAAGAGCAATAGGTATTTCAAAATTGACAGATGGCGCTTTTGACATTAGCTATGCATCTATGGATCGCATTTGGAAATTTGATGGTAGTATGACAGAGATGCCTTCCGAAGAAAAAATAAAAGAATCTGTTGCTAAAGTTGGCTTTAAGAACATCATCTTAGATAAAGAAAATAGTACAGTCTTTCTCAAGTTAGAAGGAATGAAAATAGGCTTTGGAGCTATCGGAAAAGGATATGCGGCAGACAAAGCTAAGTCTTTGTTAATCTCTAAAGGAGTGTCATCAGGCATTATAAACGCCTCTGGAGATATGAATACTTGGGGAAAACAACCTAGTGGTAAAGAATGGAAAGTAGCCATCACAAATCCAATGGATAAGGATAAGGTATTTGCGCTATTGCCTATTACAAATGGTGCTGTTGTGACCTCTGGTAATTACGAGAAGTTTGTAAAATTTAATGGAACACGCTATTCCCACATTATTGATCCTAGAACAGGATATCCATCTAGCGGAATTATAAGTGTAACAGTTTTTGCGCCCAAAGCAGAACTTGCCGACGCACTCGCTACGTCTGTATTTGTTATGGGTAAAGATGTAGGATTGAGCAGAATAAATCAGATGCCAAAGATAGAATGTATCATCATTGATGATAAAGGAAATATCTTCAAATCAGACAACATAAAAATAGACAAAATATGATAAAGAGATTAATGATAGCGGCAGTAATAGCTACCTGTTTAAGTAGTTGTGTAGTCGTAAAAGAATACGAAAAAGTAAATATCAATGATCCAGATATGGCATTGTCTGAAAAGAAGTGTGATCGTAATGTAACCACAGCACATTCCTATCGCGAAGCAGCGGTAGGTGCAAATGGAGGAAAAACTGGAGGAGGCTGCGGCTGTAATTAACTGAATTCCTTTTTTAAGAAGCAATCGGCACTTAAAAATGTGAATTGAAGTTATTCCGCTGTATAGCGGAATCTAATTAATACAACAAAACAATTTGAAAAAATTAATTTTAGTAATGTGTGTATTCGCTTTCGCGAAAGCGTACTCACAAACAGCACAAGACTCGACTAAAGTCTATAAAAAAAGAGTACTTGAATCTGTAGAAGTAGATTTCTTATCAAGTTATTACACGCAAGATGGAGATAATGCTGCCGTAAGTGGCGGTATTGGTACTGAAGAGTTGACAGACGTTACAGGTACATTTGTGGTTTCCATTCCATTAAATGATGACGATGTATTAACGATAGATGCAGGAGTTTCTGCATACACCTCTGCTTCTTCAAGTAATGTTGGACCTTTTGACGGTGGTGGACAGGCAGATCCTTTTCAAGCTTCATCAGGTGCGTCAAGCAGCGATTTATGGGCAAACCTAACAGGAAGTTACAGTCACAGCTCAGACGACAGAAATGATATCTGGTCAGCTAAACTATCTGTGTCTTCAGAATATGATTATTTTTCTGTAGGTGTAGGAGGTAGTTATACTAAGCTCTTCAATGAGAAAAATACCGAACTAAGTGTGAACGGTAATGTGTATATAGATACCTGGAATGCTATCTACCCTACAGAGTTAAGGCCTTTTGGCGAAGGAGGAAATGGTTTAAGTAACAGATTATTTACTCAAAACACGATTACTGGAAATACAAATTACGCACCGATTTTTACTGAGTTTGCAGATGAAGGGCGTAATTCATATTCTCTAGGTTTTGGATTCTCTCAAATTCTTCACAAGAATGTTCAAGGGTCTTTAGCACTTGATTTTGTTCAGCAGCAAGGTTTATTGTCAACACCATTCCAGCGAGTATATTTTGGAGATGTTGCAGACTCTTTTATTGAGAATTTCCAACTGGCAGATGCTATAGAACGCTTACCAGATTCTCGATTTAAAGTGGCAGCAGGTGGTCGCTTAAACTGGTATCTCAATGAAACCTTTACAGTACGTACTTTTTACCGCTATTATTATGATGATTGGGGAATTACATCGCATACCGCAAGTATAGAAGTGCCTATTAAGATAACAGATAAGTTTACGCTTTATCCTTCGTACCGATTCTATAACCAAACCGCAGCAGATTACTTTAGGCCTTATGAAGAAGCATTATCCACAGATGAGTTTTACACTTCAGATTATGACTTATCTGAGTACAGTGCAAATCAATTTGGCTTTGGAGTTTCTTACACAGACATTTTTGCGAAAGCGCACATCTGGAAATTGGGCTTAAAAAGTATAGACCTTAAATTCTATCAGTACGATAGAGATACAACATTTAGCTCTAGCATCATTACCGCTGGATTTAAATTTGTGATGGACTAATTCAAAACCTCTTATCAAACTAATCTTGTTCTACTATAACAGTAGGACAAGACTTTTACAGACTAATATGAAAAATTTAATTGTAGCTTTAGTCCTTTTTTTGAGCGGAATAAGTACGGCTCAACAAGGCGTTATAGATCCTGTAACCTGGGAATCTAATATTACTAAAATTTCAGACACCGAGTACGATGTAATACTCACAGGATCAATTGATGAGGAGTGGCACGTTTTTTCTCAATTTACAAGTGAAGATGGCTCATTACCATCTGTTCTTAGCTTTGAGCAATCAGAAGGCAACTATGAGCTACTGGGCATAGCAAAAGAGAGTGAAACTGTAAAAGCATACAATGATATTTTTGAAGTAGAAGAAACTTATTTTCTTAAAAAAGTTGAGTTTACCCAGCGAATTAAAGTTTTAAACCAAGACTTAAAACAGCTCACTATAAATTTAGAGTATCAGGTTTGTAAGGAAGTTTGCATTAATAAGGAAGAGCAGTTTGTAATCAATCTGGATGGTAGTAAAGCAACGCTTGACAATGTGGTTTTAGATGAAAAAAGCAAAACACTTTCTAATAGCTTATTACTCGATTTAAAACATAAAGAACGCTTATTGTCAGACTCAGAAGAGCTTACCTCAGACGGGAATTTGTGGAAGATTTTTGTTCTTGGTTTCTTGGGAGGTCTTGTTGCGTTACTTACACCTTGTGTATTCCCGATGATACCGCTTACAGTTTCATTCTTTACAAAGCAGTCAGGGAATAAAGCAAAAGGGATTAGAAACGCAATTCTATATGGAGCCTTTATTGTTATTATTTACGTAGCGCTTAGTATTCCGTTCCACTTTTTAGACTCTGTAGACCCAGAGATTTTAAATACCATTTCAACTAATATTTGGTTGAATGTTATCTTCTTTGTGATTTTTATATTCTTTGCTTTTTCATTTTTTGGCTATTATGAATTAACACTTCCCAACTCTTGGTCTAATAAAATGGATTCTGCTTCCAGTACTGGAGGGCTTATCGGTATATTTTTTATGGCCGTTACATTGGCACTAGTTTCATTTTCTTGTACTGGTCCTATATTAGGTTCTTTGTTAGCAGGATCACTTACAAGTGATGGAGGCGCATTTCAATTAACAGCAGGAATGACAGGATTTGGAGTAGCACTTGCACTGCCTTTTGCTTTATTTGCGCTCTTTCCTAATCTTTTAAAATCCCTGCCAAAGTCAGGTGGATGGCTAACAACTGTAAAGGTGTTATTAGGTTTCGTAGAGCTTGCATTAGCATTTAAATTTTTATCAAACGCAGATTTAGTGGCGCATTGGGGATTATTAAAACGAGAGGTTTTTATTGGTATCTGGATGCTTATATTCTTGCTAATGGCTTTATACTTTTTTGGAGTCATAAGATTCCCTCACGATGGTAAAAAGAAGTTTAGTTTCCCAAAAGTTTCGTTTGCAGTTTTAGTGGTAGCCTTTGTTATTTATCTTGGTACAGGACTTACTAAAAATTCACATCTTAAATTATTAGCAGGCTTTCCACCACCGACCTTTTACAGCCTTTACGAGCAAGAATCAGATTGTCCGTTAGGATTAGACTGCTTTAAAGATTTTGATGAAGGTATCGCTTTCGCGAAAGCAAACAACAAACCCATATTATTAGACTTTACTGGTTGGGCTTGTGTAAACTGTCGAAAGATGGAAGAAAATGTGTGGAGTGATCCAAAAGTATATCAGATTTTAAAAGATGAATACGTACTTATATCCTTGTACATAGATGATAGGAAAGAATTGCCAAAAGAAGCTCAATTTAGAATGAAGCTCAATGAAAATCATTTAAAAGATATAGAAACCATTGGAGACAAATGGTCAACGTTTCAATACCTAAATTTTCAAACTGCATCGCAACCATTTTATGTAACAATGACCTCTGACTTAGAAATTTTAAACGAAGCGAAACAGTATTCAGGTGTGGATGAATATTATGAGTGGTTGGCTAAAAGTTTAGAAACGAAAGGAAATTAGATTTTAAGACTTACTTTCATACTAATTGATTGTGAGATAATTAGATTAATATCATCTGTCAAAAAGTTTGAACTCTGTCCCTTCGAGGTCACTGAATAAATCCTAATACGTTATATAATAATGTGTTAGGATTTTATTTTTTTAGACATAATCATCAATTACCATTTTTTAATTTAATCTTTTTATAGCTTAATAAGTATTTGTGAATTCAAGTCTTATAAGAATCTTGACTGATTCAAGTATTTTTAATTAATATTTTGAGTTCTTCAATAGTGTTTATGTTTTGTAAAGCATTATAATCTTCAGGTTTGGTTTTTACACACTTACAATTAATTTTTTCTAATAATCTCACTAATTTTAAATGGTCATTATTTATAGCTGTTTCAAATTTAGTAACAAGCTTTTTAGAGTACAAACCAATTAAAGGATATGTTCTATTATTATCAGCAACATATAAAACAGTATTACTTTTGTCAAATTTATCAACCAAATAAGTTTTTAAAACAGATGAAGTAATCTTTGGTATATCACAACTTAAAATGATATTGGTGTCAGTATTGGTGTGCAAAAGTGCCGTGTAAATACCACCAACAGGTCCTTTGTTAGGATAAGTATCTGGAATTAATGGATAACCAAATTTTTTGTAATCATCATTTCTAGTTACTAAAAAAATGGAATTGGTAATCGGTTTTATAGCATCAATAACCCAGTCAATAAACGTTTTGCCCTTGTAGATTATCAACCCCTTTTCGGTTTGCATTCGACTATTAGTGCCTCCACATAAAATATAAGCCGAAATAGTATCTTCTTTATTCATTATAGAATTAAAGTTTTGTACACCTTTACTTTAATTGATTTGCTAATTGGTGTTTGGCTTTTTCTAGCGTACTGATTAATTGGTACTAAAGGATTTGTTTCAGGGAAATATGCTGCTAAATTCCCTTTAGGAATGTCATAAGGAATTACTTTAAAGTTCTCTATTTTCCTTTCTTTATTATCATAATAACTAGCTAAATTAATTACATCCTTGTTTTTTAAATCTAATCTATTCATATCTTCAATATTCATCATAACTATACGACGTTCGCCTAAAACACCACGATATCTGTCATTCATGCCATAAATAGTAGTATTAAACTGATCATGAGAACGAATTGTCATTAAAACAAATTCATCATCATTTGTTTTAATATCTGAAAGTTGGCACAAGCTAAATTGCGCTTTACCATCTGGAAGTTTTGAAAAATCTAAATCACGAACGTTGTTAGGAAGGTAAAACCCATTTTTTTGAGCTTTATGAGTTACTCCTTTATAAGCTTTACATACGTTTTCAATTTTTTCTCTTATCAAATCATAGTTCTCGCTTAATGTTTTCCAATTAACATTATGATTTCCTCCAAAAAAAGAATTGGCAATTCCTCCAATAATTTCAGGTTCACTTTTTAAATTCCCAGAAGTTGGTTTTAAAGTTCCTCGTGTAGTATGAACTTTTCCCATACTGTTTTCTACAGTTAAAAAGCGTTGATTTCCTGACCTTTCATCTATTTCTGTTCTACCAAGAGTAGGTAAAATTAAAGCTGTTTTGCCTGTTATTAAATGTGAGCGGTTTAACTTGGTGCTAATCTGTACAGTAAGTGAGCACTTTTCCAATGCTTCTGCTGTATAATAACTATCTGAAGCTGCAGAAGAAAAATTACCACCTAATGCGACAAATATTTTTGCTTTATTATTGTGCATGGCTTCTATGGATTCAACGACATCTAAACCTTGTTTTTTTGGTGCTTCAAAATTGAATTCTTTTTTAATAGCATCGTTAAGGTCTTTTGAAACATAATGCATAATTCCAACAGAGCGATCTCCTTGAACATTACTATGTCCACGAACAGGACAGGTTCCTGAACCAGGTTTACCCAAACTGCCTTTTAATAATAGTAGATTAACACACTCTTTAATATTATCAACAGCATTTTTATGCTGAGTTAACCCCATTGCCCAACAAATAATAATTTTACTTTTACTAGCCAAAAGGTCAACTGTTTTATCAATTAACTTTTCCTCAACACCACACAATTCTAATAAATATGTAACATCATACTTGTCTAAATCTTCTAACAGGTTTTCTACTCCAGAAGTATATGTTTCAATAAAATCCCAATCAAAAACACCTTCTTTTTGTTCTTCTCTATCTTTAAGTTTCTTTAAAATTAGTTTTAATAAAGCAACGTCCTGATTAATTTTCACTTGTAAATAAATATCTGCAAGAGCAACACCAGGACTACTGTATCCACTAATTTTCTGTGGGTTTTTAAAGTTGATTAATCCTACTTCCTTTAAAGGGTTTATGGCTATTATTTTTCCATCATTACGTTTACACTTTTCAAGAGAATTTAGCATTCTTGGGTGGTTTGTTCCTGGGTTTTGTCCAAGAATCATAACAACTTCTGCTTGCTCAAAATCTTTAAGTTTCACAGAGCCTTTTCCTATTCCTAAAGTCTCTGATAAAGCAATTCCACTTGATTCGTGACACATGTTTGAACAATCTGGTAAGTTGTTAGTTCCGAAAGCGCGGACAAATAATCCATATAAGAAAGCAGCCTCGTTACTGCTTCTTCCCGAAGTGTAGAATATGGCTTCATTCGGATTATCTAATTGTTTAAGCTCATCAGTAATTAAAGTGAATGCATCATGCCAAGAAATTGGTTTGTAATGTACTTCATTAGGATAAAGAACCATAGGCTCTGTAAGTCTCCCACTTTTGCCAATTTCATAATCTGTCCATTGAGACAATTCCTCAACAGAATAATTCTTAAAAAAAGAAGCATCTATCTTTTTTGTTGTAGCTTCTTCTGCTATAGCTTTTACACCATTTTCACAAAACTCCCCTAATTTTGATCGCTTTTCTGGATCTGGCCATGCGCAACCAGGACAATCAATACCTTCTACTTGATTTAATTTAGATAATGTTTTTAATGAGCGACCAATTCCCATTTCGTTAAAAGCATGTTGTATTGCTACTTTAACTCCTGTTAATCCAGCAGCTGATTTTGATGGTTCTTTTAATTGTAGATTACTAAACTCAATTGAGCCAGTAACAGAAACATTCCTTTTACGATTTTTACTCATGTTTTTCATCTTTAAAATTTATAATAGTTTTTGATTTAGGATTAATTAAGTCGATTTAAAAAATCTAAATACTGTGTGTTGTTTGGATAAAGGTTAACTAACTTGGATAAGATGTTTTTAGCTTTATTAGTTTGACTGGTATTTGAATAATGATACGCCAAGGCATATAATAAACTTTCATTGTTTGCATCAATCTTTAATCCGTTAATGAGTGTTTGTTCTGCATTTTTGCTATCTTGTTTTTTACCATATAACAAACTTAAATTATAATAAGCACGTGTGTTATCGGGCATATAATTAACAGCATTTTGCATCTGTACTATGGCATCATCAGTACGATTTAATTCAGCATATAATAAGGCCAAAGAATAATAAACTGGGCCAAATTCTGGTTCTTGCTCAGTAATTGTTTTGAATGTTTCTTCTGCCTTTAATACGTTATGATTACGATAATATAAGTTTGCTAAATCCAACCGTATTTGATTATTTGTATTATCAATTTCTAAAGCGCTTTCATAGCCTTCAATACCTCTTTCTAAATCGCCCTTTTTTATATAATAGATGGCTTTTTTAATTCTTCCTCCAACAAAATCAGAATTGGTATTTAAATGGTTAAAAAACTCTTTTTTAACTTTTTGATAACTGCTTTTATATTTTTCAGGTATTTGGAACTCTGTTAAACCTCCAAGCCCATAAAATGCTTTTACTCTTACACTTCTTTTACTATCCTCTAACAATGGTAAAAAGTAAGCTGCATAATCGTTAGTATTTACCTCACTCAATACATCGATAGTAGTTCCTCTAACCAAAGGGGATTCATCATTTAAAAGCGCTAGGTATTGCTCTATTAAATTTTCCGCGTTGTAATTTGAAAGCGCTCTAACAGCAGAAGCTCTTGCCATTTCTGGCTGTGTTTTGTCATTCATTAATTCGGCTAAACCTATATGAGCATTTGGTTCGTGAACAATTCCAGGAGCTAATTTTTCTGAAAAATGTATAGAGTCTACTTCTCCATATTGCTTTTTGAATTCTTCCCAAGCCCATTTATCATCCTTATCTTCATGACATCCAGTACAAGCATTCGGCGAACCATACTTTAAGCTTAGATCTGGCCTCGGAATTCTAAAACTATGGTCTCTTCTAAAATCATTTCCCATATAGTATTTCCCTGTCATATGGCAATTGATACATTGAGAAGCCTCTGTATCCTCTTTATGAAAGTAATGTTTAGGTGTGTCATATTTTTCAGGTAAATGACACTGAGCACATAATGTATTGCCCTCAAATTTTAATTTTAATGAATGTGAATTGTGGCAATTATTGCAAGTCACATTGTTTTGATACATTTTACTTTGAACGAATGAACCATAAACATATACTTCATCTAATATTTGACCATCTGGATAATACAAACGGTCGTTTAGTACCTGAGGAAAATAATGGTCGAACATAGTTCCTTCAAAATTAAAATTAGTAGAGTATTGTTCTCTACGCATATGGCAACGCGCACATTGATCTACTAATTCTTTTGGTTTAGTATCTAAAGTCATATGCATAGTTCCGGTTGAAGTATAACTGTCTCCTAATCTATTAACATCCTCCACATGTTGTTTTCCAGGACCATGACAAGCTTCGCAGTTTACGTTGATTATGGCATATTTAGTGTCGTAGCTATGTGTTTCTTGGTTGTAATTTTTTCTAACATTGGTTGAGTGGCAATCTGCACACATATTATTCCAGTTTAAACCTCCTCTAGACCAATGTAACCATTCAGAATGCACAACCTTAAAATCTGGATATAAGTCAAACCATTTATTTTCTACTGAATCCCAAGCAGTTCTTAAACATTGGTAATGTCCATCAGGAAATTGTACGATATACTGTTGGAGAGGTGTGATTCCAAATGTGTAGATTACCTTGTAATCATGGTATTTCCCATCTGGCCCTTCAGTATTTGCGTAAAAGGCGTTGTCTTTTTTATAGAAATGTGATGTAATTCCTTGGCTTGTGAATTTCTCACCATTAAAACCAGCCAATACAGAAAAACTATCTGCAATTTGCATTGCTTTATCATGATGCGACCCTTGCCAGTCTTTAAATTCTTTTATATGACATTCTTTACAATTGTTATCGCCTAAAAAATGGCTATCTGAGATTTGTTTTCCTGATAAAAAAACAGATTCCTTTTTATCGATTCCTTCGTAACTATTTTTGTCATTACATGACAAAATAGTTGAAAGGTAGACTAATAATAGAAT
>NZ_JADGDZ010000041.1:11181-28720 GCF_016744625.1 Winogradskyella sp. | reverse complement strand
ATGTTATAGCGAGTAAAAAAAGTATACTCACTAGTTTTGAGAAATGATATTTTGTTTTTTTAATCAAAATCTAAAATAAATGAATGGGTTATAATTTTCACTAGCTACATAAAACATATTTAAAACAAATAGTAATACTAGTGCTGTTACTTTTAATGTTAGCTTAAAATTTATGTTGATGGTTTTTAAACGCACCAAGACTTTATGAATTGGTATTGAAAACAAGATTGCTAATGCAAGGCCAATAACGCTTTCAGCAGTTAAATAAAAGTTGAGATAATCTGTATTAATGGATTTTGAAAATGTGAAAAGTGCTTTATAATAATTTAGGGCATGAGTTATGGGATCGCATCTAAAAAGCACCCAAGAAAGCATAACAATAAATAACAGATATGTGTGTGAAAAAACTAGAGGTATTTTATTGAGTAATTCTTGTAATTTGAAACGCTCAAGAATAAGGAAGAATCCATGAAAAAGCCCCCATAAAATAAAAGTCCAACTAGCGCCATGCTATAGGCCAGTTATAAAAAATACTATAATTAGGTTAATGTAGGTTTGTGTGTTTCCTAGTCTATTACCACCTAAAGAGATATAGAGATAATCTTTAAACCAGTTAGAAAGTGTAATATGTCAGCGCCTCCAAAATTCTCTTACTGATTTTGATATGTATGGATAATTAAAGTTTTCGGGAAAACTAAAACCAAACATTTTACCTAATCCAATAGCCATATCAGAATATCCAGAAAAATCGAAATAAATTTGAAAAGTATAAGCTAATAGCCCAAGTCATGCCATACTCATAGACAAATCGTTATTAGATAAGCTAAACATGCCATCAGCCAAAAACCCACAATTATTAGCAATTATCATTTTTTTTGAAAGACCAATTATAAAGCGTTCAACACCTTGAGAGAACTGAGTGATATTTGGTTTTCTATTAGTTAATTCATCTTTAATTTCCGTGTACCTAACTATTGGGCCAGCTATAAGTTGTGGAAAAAAAGCAACATACATCGCGAAGTCTATAAATTTTTTATTGGCTTTAACCTTTCCTCTGTATACATCTATAGTATAAGACATAGTTTGAAAATTAAAAAAGCTTATTCCAATAGGCAGAGCAATATTAGTAAGTTGAATAGAGGTTGCACTTTTTAAATCTAAATTAATAAAAAGGGTGTTGACATTTTCGAAAATAAAATTAGCATATTTAAAGTAAATTAAGATACCTAAGTTAAAAATTAAAGAGCATATAAGCCCTAATTTTTTCTGACCACTATTTATAAGTATTGCACAAGAATAATCTATCAATGCAGATAATAGTATAAGTAAAACCATTGTTCCTTCTCCCCAAGAATAGAAGACTAAACTAAACAACAGAAGCACAAAATTCTTTAATTTTTTAGGAGAAATAAAATAAACAAATAATGTAATTGGTAGAAAGAAAAACAAAAAAGCAGTACTGCTAAATAGCATGTGAGTGTATTAATTGTAACCAAAATTACAATAAATTATGTTATTTTTGGTTCTTCTCATAAATGCAATAATGGCAACTGATGAAAATTGTTAAAACACTTATACTTTTTAGTTTTATTCTATGGTTTCAATTTAATTTTTCGCAAGAATTTTCTAATCTATGGGAAGGTCATTTTTCGTATCTAGAAGTAAATGACGTATGTGTAGGACAAGACAAAATATATGGTGCGGCTCAAAATGTGGTGTTTGAATATGACACTCTTACAAACGAAATAAATACAATTACCACAGTAGATGGTTTATCAGGGCAAGAGATCACTACAATCTACTATAGTGGAGTATATCAAATTTTGTTAATTGGTTACCAAACAGGTTTAATAGAAGTGTATTCAGATAGCGATCAATCCGTATTGTCGGTTGTTGATATTATAGAGAAACAGAATATTACACCAGATAATAAGCGTATTAATCATTTTTATGAGAATGAAGGTTTGGTTTATATTTCTACAGATTATGGAATATCTGTTTATGATTTAGAACGGTTAGAATTTGGTGACACTTATTTTTTAGGTAATGGTGGTTCTCAAATTACTGTAAAGCAAGTCTCTGTTTATAATAATGAAATTTATGCAGCTTGCTTAAATAATAATGGGATTAAAAAAGCAGATTTGAATAACCCAAACCTAATTGATTTTCAGCAATGGCAAACTCTGATTGGAGGTAATTATTACACCATGGATACTCTAAATAATAAAGTCTATTCCGTAAGGTCTAATAGAGTTTTATATGAGATTGACCAATCGGCAATAACAACGTTATTAACTTTTAATTTGTTGCCTGTCAATTCTGAAGTAACAGAGTCTAATTTATTATTTACCACGACAAATACAATTTATATATATGATGAAAATATTCAATTAGTAAATAGTTTTCAGCCAACAGAAACATTTGATACAAGTTTTACTTCTGTAACTCAATTAGATGATTTTATTTATATAGGCACTAAGGACTATGGAGTACTAAAGGTTCAAATTAATGGTGATGGAGAGTATTCCGAAATTAGACCAAATGGGCCCTTAGAAAATGATATTTTTAGATTAGATGCAACGACTGGGACCGTTTGGGCAACCTATGGACAATATACAGAGGCACTTAACCCATATCCACTTACTGCTAAAGGAATAAGTTATCTATATGATGATGTTTGGGAGAACATACCTTTTGATAGCCTACTAGGTACAAGAGAACTAAACGAGATTACACCTAATATTTTCAATCCCAACCAGGTTTTTATAAGCTCTTTTTTTCATGGTTTGTTAGAATTCAATGATTTTGAACCTTCAATTTTATTAAATCAAACTAATAGTGGATTAGAATCTCTTGTATTACCAAATAATCCAAATTATATAGATATAAGAGTATCTGCTACAGAGTTTGATAGAAACGGTCTGTTATGGACTTTGACAAGTTTTGTAGAAAGACCATTAAAATCGTATGATCCCATTACCGGATCTTGGCAAGCTTATAGCTTTTTAGATTTAATTGATCCTCCAAGTTCTGAAAACGGATTCTTTGATATGGAGATTGATAACAACGGAACTAAATGGATTGGAGCTTATGCTAATGGATTAATTGCTTACAATGAAAACATTGCGAATAATCCTATAAGAAATATTAATTCTGAAGAGCAAGGCGTACCTCCTTTCACACGATTTACAACTTTAGCACTAGACAATAGAAATCAATTATGGATTGGTACAACTAATGGTTTAAGGGTGTTATTTAATACTAGTGGTTTTTATGATGATCCAAACCCAATCTTAAGAGCAATAATCATATTAGAAGATGGTATACCAAAAGAGTTATTAGATGATCAATCTATTACAGACATTAAAGTAGATGGTTCAAATAACAAATGGGTTGGCACTGCAGATTCTGGTATTTTTTATTTTTCTTCAGATGGTCAAAACACAATTTATCATTTTACAAAAGATAATTCGCCATTGCCATCTAATACAATTAATGATATCTCAATAGACTCAGATAATGGAATTGTTTATATAGCTACAAATAAAGGGTTATTATCTTTTAGAGCGGGAGGCTCTAAGCCCGAAGAAACTTTAGACAAAGCATTTGTATACCCAAACCCAGTTAGACCAGAGTATAATGTACTTGGGTTTAATGACCTTAATGATGTGAATAAAGGCATTAAAATTAGTGGACTTACTGATAGTGTAAATATTAAGATTACCGATATTGAAGGGAATCTAGTTGCAGAAGCGCAGTCTAATGTAAACTTAAGATCGTCTAATGCTAGTTATAATTTTGCTATAGATGGTGGCACAGCCATTTGGAATGGTAAAAACTTAGGGAATAACGTAGTAAGAACAGGTGTGTATTTAGCGATGATTTCAGATTTAGATTCTTTTGAAACTAAAGTGATAAAGATTCTTATAGTTAGATAAAACATGCTCACTAAAAACAATAGCATTGTTCTTTCAAAATTTAAGTATAGAGATTACGATCTTATT
This sequence comes from Winogradskyella sp., assembly GCF_016744625.1. Classification (GTDB taxonomy): domain Bacteria; phylum Bacteroidota; class Bacteroidia; order Flavobacteriales; family Flavobacteriaceae; genus Winogradskyella. The sequence goes on along the minus strand of NZ_JADGDZ010000041.1, from coordinate 24,716 downwards.
GTAAAGTGCTATACACAACAGCGAGGCGTAGTAAGCTATATTTTAAGAGGTGTTTTAAAGTCTAAAAAAGGTCATACTAAAACCGTTTATTTTCAAGCATTATCGCAACTTCAAATAGAAGAAAATTACAAACCCAACCAATCTCTTCATTCAATAAAAGAAGTAAAACCCAATTATATATATAAAAGTCTTCACACTAATATATATAAGAGTGCCATAGTTTTATTCTTATCCGAAATCCTTTCGAATGTTCTTAAAGAGGAAGAAAAAAATGAGGATTTATACAATTATATTGAGACTGCGTTACAGTATCTAGATAGTGAAAATCACTTTTCTAATTTTCATTTATTATTTCTTTTAAAGCTGACACGTTACTTAGGGTTTCAACCAGAGAATTTAAGTACCGACTATCCGTATTTTAATTTAGAATCGGGTGTTTTTGAAGCTTCAAGTAATGGAATATATTCAATTGCTGGCGAAAATTTAACACTACTAAAACGTCTATTGGGCATAAATTTTGATGCTTTAAATAGTGTGAAAATAAATGCAAAACAAAGACAAGAATTTTTAAATATGTTATTGTATTATTTTGAATTACATTTGGGCAGTTTTAAAAAGCCTAAATCATTACAGGTGCTTAACGACGTATTTCATTAAGCCAATTTTACGAAACGATTTTAATGAAGATGTGGATAAAGTGAAATGTAATATCATTTTTAGTGTTGTTTTGTTTCTTTTTATACAAATGGTGTTTTCTCAGACCATTACTGTATTAGAGGAGGGTACTAATGAGCCTATTCCTGGTGTTGCCTTATACAATTTAAAGAAAACTAAATATGTCATTACAGATATTAATGGAAAGGCTAAAATAAATATCTTTAACGGTCGCGAGATCATATATTTTCAGAACCTCTTATATGAAAAAGTACAATTTAGGAAACTTGAAATTGCTGAAAAAAACAATAATATTCATTTAGCCCTTAAAGTTGAAAGTTTAAATCAAATTGTAATATCAGCTTCAAGATTTGAACAAAGCAAACGTGATATTCCTCAAACTATAGTTAGTATTAATGCCAATGAAATAGCACTTGCCAATCCACAAACTAGTGCAGATTTATTAGAAGGCACAGGGAATATTTATATTCAGAAAAGTCAATTAGGAGGTGGTAGTCCTATGATTAGAGGTTTTTCTACTAATAGGCTTTTAATCACAGTTGATGGAGTTAGGATGAATAATGCCATTTTTAGAGGAGGAAATCTTCAAAATGTAATATCTGTAGATCCTTTATCCATTCAGAATACGGAAGTCACACTTGGTGCAGGTTCAGTAGTTTATGGAAGTGATGCCATTGGTGGTGTAATGAGTTTTTATACAAAGAAACCACAATTGTCTTATAAAGATGAGTTGTATTTAAGCGGTAACGCTTTGGTAAGATATGCGAGTACTAATACCGAAAAGACAGGGCACTTTGATTTGAATTTAGGCTATAAGAAATGGGCGTTTTTAACTAATGTGAGCTACACAGATTTTGATGATTTAAGGATGGGAAGCAATGGGCCAAGCGATTATCTAAGGTCAGAGTATGTAATAAGGCAAAATGGAGAAGATGTAATTGTAACTAACTCAGATCCTCAGATTCAAAAACCAACAGCTTATAGTCAGGTTAACTTAATGCAGAAAGTGCGTTATGAACCTTCTGATAATTTGAATTTTGATATGGGATTATACTATACAACCACTTCAGATTATCCTAGATATGATAGATTGATAAGACCAGGTGAAGAATCGCTTCGTTCTGCTGAATGGGAATATGGTCCTCAACAGTGGTTTATGGGTAACTTACAGTTAACTAAAGTGAGTAGTAGCTCTAATTTGTATGATAAGATACAAGTCACAGTTGCCTATCAAAACTTTGTAGAGAGTAGAAGAGATAGAGATTTTCAATCTTCGTTACGACAAATGAGAGAAGAAAATGTAGATGCCATTTCTTTTAATTTAGATTTAGAGAAAAAGATTCATCCTAAAACAACGATCTATTATGGTGTAGAATATCTTTATAATACAGTAGGCTCCGAAGGGAAAGATGAAAATATAGATACGAATACAAGTGTTCCAAACGTAACGCGTTATCCAAATGGTTCAACTTGGCAATCTATTGCAGCTTATACAAGTCTTAAATATAAACCCAATAGTAAATTTGTTTTTCAATCAGGTTTGAGGTACAATCAGGTCATTGCTAATGCCGATTTCACAGAGAACAATGTGTTTTTAAATCTTCCTTTTAATGATGCCAAAGTAAATACAGGAGCATTAACTGGTACTGCTGGCATAACTTGGTCACCAAGTGATATGATTCAATGGAAGTTGAATGCTTCAACAGCATTTAGAGCGCCTAATATTGATGATATAGGAAAAGTGTTTGACTCAGAACCTGGTTCTGTAGTTGTGCCAAATAAAGCTTTAAAAGCTGAATATGCTTATGGAGGTGAATTAGGTTTAAAATTGAATTTTGATGATAAAGTCATTTTAGATTTAGCAACCTATTATACGTTTTTAGACAATGCTTTAATCCGAAGAGATTTTGAAATAAATGGTGAAACCGAAATTGTTTACGATGGTGAGTTAAGTACAGTCCAGGCAATACAAAATGCATCTAAAGCATGGATTTATGGGTTTGAGGCTGGTATAGAAGTTAATCTCACAGATCAATTAAAATTACGATCACAATATAATATTATTGGAGGTACGGAAGACAATGATGGTGTTGAAGTTCCAATTAGACATGTGGCACCAAATTTCGGGAGAACACATTTAATTTGGAAAAAAGATAGGCTGTTATTTGATGCCTTTTTAATTTATAACAACGCCTTGTCGTTTAATCAACTGTCACCTTCCGAAATTTCTAAAGATTATATATATGCTCTAGATAAAGATGGAAACCCTTATGCTCCGTCATGGCTGACTCTTAATCTAAGAACACAATATCAGTATAATGATAAACTGAGTATAACAGCGAGTTTAGAGAATATAACAGATCAACGTTACAGACCCTATTCTTCTGGAATTACAGCAGCAGGAAGAAACTTAATTTTAGCTATAAAGTATTCACTATAAATCATCTATAGTTTCAGGTTTTTGTCATTCTGAACTTGTTTCAGAATCTTAAACCCAATAGAGACTTTTAGCGTTGTTTAATAGTCTTTTTACTAATCACTTGTCCATTAGATAACCTCACTTTTGCAATATATGGAGCTTTGCTTAACTCAGATAACTCATATACTTCAGTTGAACTATGACCTATAAGATTATAAACTTGTCTTCCCGTAATATCTAAAATTTCTACATTAGCGATGATAAGATTAGTAGAATTGATTGTGATTTGCACATCTCCATTTGAAAGTTCTGTAATAGTTAAGTCATTAGAATTAAGACTATGGTCATAAATAGAAAGAGCATCAGCTCTAAATACAATTTCAAAACGCTCATTGAATTCTCCAGTTTCAGATGTGAATGTATAATCTGAGTCTTTAAGGTTATGCAAAGTAGTTAATACATTATCTTTAATATAAACAGGATTACTGTTTAAATACGAACCTTCTATTTGGTCTAATGACAAGGTGTATAACGTTGCTTCATTTATTGAGGTATAAAAACCAAGAGGAATTATTTCATCTTGAGAAAGGCTATTTGAGTCTTTACCTTGAATAGTAAATTTCTTCTCTACATTAGGTATTGTAGTATAAATAACCGAATTCACATTCACAGAAGCATTTCTTGGAGCGTCATAAGACATGCCATCGTAGCCATCAGTAGTGTTGTTTAAATAACCCACTAAAACTTGACTAAAGATTCCATTATCCGAAGTTAGATTTACCCATAGTTTATTGTCAGTATTTCCGTCTCTAAAAAACTGGGTATTGTTTCCCGTGACACGCATAGCGTTATTAAATGTAACATCAGCGGTTTGAATATCTTCACCTACTACAGGAGTGGGTAATACTTGCGTTGAAGTAGCGGCATTATTCATTGAGATAAAGAACGCCTGGCCAGAAGGAATATATCTATCCGGAACAGTAGAATCACCACCATTATCTTGCGCTGCAGTTTGACCTGTACCATTTATAATAGCATAATCTGCTTGCGAAAAGTTTTCGATTTCATTTCCATTAGCTGAAACGGACTCAGCTGTATTTTGAGACCATAAATAAATTGCTCCTTCAATAATAGGTGTAGATTCTGAAATAGTTTCATCTATTATTCCTGAATTTGTTGCTAAAAAAAGATCGGCATCAATTGCAGATGGGTATGGATTTCCTATTAAGTTCCAATTATTATCCCCCATTTCCGTATCATTTCTGTACACAGGAACAGTAATAGATCCGTTATTAAATGCTCCAGAAAATGTATATTTTATACGACATAAAGGACCTGGACAATTAGGTGTGCCAGAAAATGTACTTGGATCATGGTTAGAAGCATACCCAAATCCAGGAGTCATAGTGGCAGAAGCAATATTCCAATCGTAAGGTGCTGTATCATCAATATCATCTATACCTGCACCAACTGATGTCGTATTATCATTCAAGTTTTCAAATGTCGAATCTCTGTAGTATTCCGCATTATATACGTAACGTCCATTTGGGTTTGAATTCGCCAAAGCATTACTAATAGTTTCATTTTCAACAGGAGAACTCCAATACGTGTATTCATACCAGTCATTAGATGGTGCTGTCAATTTTTCTGCAGAAGCACTACCCGATTCATGCAATAAAAATACATGATCATCACTAGTTTGAACAAAAGAACCTTCTGGATTAATAACAATAGTTCCATCATTTATAACATCATTTTCAACGGAAACATGGTCACCATCTGCAATAGTTAAAGTATAAGTTGAGTTGATTATCATACTGCAAGCACTAAAACTGGTTTCACCAGCGACACCAATTGAAGTGTCATAATCATCGTCAATTATTACAGTTGCACTACTTGTTGGAGTTCCAACCCATGCTCCACTTGTCCATGTAGCTATAGTTGAGCAGCATGTATATGTACAGCCACCCATAGTTAGATTTGATGAATTTTGTAAATCCCAATAAGCTGTATCGGCAACCAAATGATATACTAAATCTGTACCACTTTTTACGGTACAGTTATAACTACCGCTTCTATAATTACCAATATAAATAGCACTTTCACCATCGACCAAACTAGGTGGAACTGCTGATGTAGCTGCGTTAGTTCCTTCTGACCAACCAACATTAACTACAGCAGAACCAAAATGTATAGCGTAAAGAATTGTTGGAGATACATGAGTTCCTTGGTAAATTATAATTTGGTCTTGGTTTGGGCTAAACCCAAAACCACCATCACTCTCAACAATAGTTCCTGATGTGGTATAATAATTAGATGTATTAGTTCCTGGGTCTGAAGTAATAACTATTTCTGTTCCACATGATAAGTCTGATGTCGCTGTCCAAGTTAAAACACCTTCAGCACCACCTGGTACTCCTGGACCTGTTCTAAATCTTCCTAAACCTGTTGACCAGCCTATATCAGTAAAACTTATTACTGTACTAGTAACAACATCTGTAAGTAAAACAAAAGAAAATTCATCTGATAAAGTATCATCTGAATTTACACCAGTAATAACAATATCGCCAACAGCTAAAGTGGTTTGACTAAAGCCAATATATGAGGCTATTAAGAAAAAAAATATGTAGGGTATCCTTTTCATAACACTAAAATTTAACTTCATAAATACCTTAAATAAGGCTGTAATGAAGGTTAAATCGCTAAGATTTAACTAATTAATTAAAATAAATGTAATAAAAAATCTAAGAATTACAACGAAATGATATCAGTAGGACAAAATAGTGCTATAAGTTGGTAACTATGTGCCGAACTCTAGAATTTTAAAGCCTTTCTTATAACTGTAGATCCATTAGATAATTTAACTTCGGCAATGTAGATATTATCACTAAGATTAGAAAGCAAATACGTTTCTGTGCTGTTTTCTCCTTTAAAGTGATATAATCGCTTTCCTAAGAGGTCGAATATGGTGATTGTTTCTATAGTCAAAGCACTGTTAGTGCTAAATTTTACATAGTCATTATCTAACTCGTTTATAGTGAAGTCATTTAGATCATAATCTTCTTCATCAATTGAAAGTGCATCAGCTCTAAATACAATTTCAAAACGATTGTTGAATTCGCCTATTTCAGAGTTAAATGTGTAAGGGTTTGTAGTTAGATTATGAATAAAACCTAAAGCGTTGTCTATTAAAAAGATTGTTTGATTGTAAAATAATCCATCAACCGCATTAATAGCAATAGTGTAATTGTCTTCAGCGACACTATTAAAACCTAAAGGAATAACATCGGTATCAGTAAAAGGTAAACTTCTTCCTTGAATAACAAAAAGTTTTGAATCTATAATAGAATAGAAATTCTGAACACCTTCTTTATTTGAAGAAATAGCATCATAAAGCCTGTCTCTTTGATTAGTAGCATTAGAAACATACCCTAATACAACTCTGTCTACACCAGTATTATCTGAAGCTAAATCTAACCAAATTCTATTTTTTTCTTCTTCAGAAGGAGTATTGTCATTAGTTTCTGGATTAGAAGATCTAAAGAAATTTGAATTTTCAAAATCTCTACTCCTCATGGCATTTGTAAACGAAATAGGTAATGTAGATGAAGCTGCACCATCAATAGTATTTACCATAAAGCTTTGTCCAGAAGCGATATATCCGTCAAAACAAACCAGATTATCATTTGGACTACATGTTGTAGCTGTACCATTTGCTGCTATGTAATCGTCAGGGTCATAATTAAATCCAGCATTATTCTCATAAAAAGGGTCAGGTTCTGTGTCGAGAGGAGCTATACCATGCGTCCAAAGATTAACAAAACCATCTAGATTTGTATTTGCTGTTAAAAAGGCCATTGCAGAAATTGATGATGGATAAGGATTTCCTAATAAATTCCAATCATCGTTGTCGCTTCCTGCATTTGTTCCTCTAGATATATTAAGATTAACATTTCCGTTATTTGGTATCCCATTTTCGAAAACAGTTTCATCTAAAGTTATGGAACCATAGGTTGGTGCTCTTGAAATATAACCTCTACCTTCAACCATAGTAGTATTAATGGCTGACACCCAATAACCTTGACCAGTTCCACCAAATGGAATATTGTTCATAGTTGGATCCCAACTATAAATATAGGTACTTGAGGACGTAAATAAATCATCAGTATTAAAACCAGAAACAGGTGATGACCAATAGACATAATCATAAGTTTCAACATAAGAATTGCGTTTTACTGTTAGGTTTCCTACGTTATTGACATCATTAAATTGAACTAATGAGGCACTATCTTCTAAAGTAAAATCACCTAGATTAGTTACTATATTTCCAACATACACATATTGGTTAGATTGGACTGTTAATGACCTAGAGCTATTAATTGTTAAATCACCATTTATGTAAAGTGTACGATCTCCAAAACCTATATCAAAATCATTATCTAAAATAACGTTATAAAAAATTTCAGATTCTAAAGGTCCGGGTGGAATAGGTGGTCCACCATAAGCAATGCTTTGAATAGCTATTCCATTAAATATTACTGTTCCATTACCTTCATTGAAAGCAGTTTCGCTTCGTCCATTTGTCCAGTTTCCAGTGATAAAAAGTTGGCCATCTGCAGTTCCTGCATTGCCATCGTCCATATCTATTGAACCAGTACTAGTATTATCAATTAATAAATTTCCGTGTACTTCGAGAATATTATTAATGCTACCAGAAATCTCGACTTTTTCACCAGTAATGGTTAAATTTCTTGATTTAGCAATATTGCCATAATTATTAGCATAAGTAGCTGTTGCATCTACATTAGCATGATTGTTATAAGTTGGATGATCTTCAATTAAAACATCAACAGTTTCATCAGGCACAGCAAAAGTATCCCAGTTAGCACAATAAAACCAGTTGCTATCTTCGCGTCCAGTCCATTTCCCATTTACATATCCAGTAGTTGCGATTATAACTGCGCTACAAGTAGTGTTTAATTTATAATCATAACCTAGTGCAGCATTATCATAATCTGTATTTGAGGCGTAAGTATTCCAATTAACCTCGTCATTTATTAAGGCAATCCAATCTATTCTACCGTTAGTGGTTGTAGAAAAATCTGGATTAATAGGGTCATCAAATTTTACCTTACCACTACTCAAAGGAGCCACAGTATTAAAGCACTCTAACGTTGGGTAAAGTGAAGACCATCTTGTGTCTCCAGAGCAGCCACCAGCGGTTGCATCCCATCCGCTTTCTGTCCAGCCATAAAGCACAGTGCCACTATATTGGCTGTTTTGCCATGTGTCTGTGGCAATACCAGTACACGCTGAACCTTGCCCAGTAGTATTTATACTGTTAGTCCATGCACCACCTTGCATAATCCAAATATCATCGTTATTGTTCATATTAAAACCACCAATACCTGATCCGGAAAGTGCCCATTTATTCCAATTTGTATCTACAACACCACAAGTGTAAACATCATAGTGCGAACCACTAGTTATATTTCCTGAGTTTGTTGCTTCTATAGTTATAATAGAGCCAGCTGGTAAAGTTGAACCTGTTCTTCTAATCCGTATTACACCTTCTGAACTTCCCCAACGATCCGTATAGCGCCTTTCATATCCATTGTCAGTTAGGTAAATTTCTGTGTTTACGGTAATATCTTTGAAGATGACAAAGGAGATTCTATCACCAGAAATTGAACCTGAAGAATCATAATCTGTATTAACCGCTAAAATTGCTAAATCTCCAGGATTTAAAGTTGTTACATTAGTGATGTCGAATGTAGAACTGATAATATTTGAAACTCCAGTCGCTGAAGCAGTCATGGTTCTATTGGTTGCAACTGCTGTATGCACAATACCAACAAATGTAACTTCGCCTGAAGACATTGACATCATTAAGGGAGAACCTGTCATAGTTCCTGTACTTGTTAAACTTACAGTGCCTGAAAAATCGGTATCAATGTTACCACATGCGTCTAAAGCAGAGACAACAACATCATTCATTGGTGCGTTAATTCCTGTAGTAGTAGGCTGACTTGTAAACTCAAGTTCAGAAGCTGCAATATCAATTCTATTTTCACCATTTGCTGACGTTATAGCTGAGAATGTTGCTTTTCCAGATCCTGAAGAAGAAAAAGTTGTATTCGCATTACTTAATGAAAACACAAAGTCTTCATTGTCAAAAGCGTCAGCACCGAGAGGACATTGTAATGAAAGGCGAACCGTTAATGTGGTTTGTGTATCATCGGCAACATCAACGTTCATACCAGTAAACTGTATTTGATTTGCTATCACAGTTCCTGTAGCGATAAAAGTTGAGCCATCAAACAATGCAATTGTTTCAATAGCATCAGTCCATGTGGTCACTTGGTTACCAGTACCTTGAGCAAATGTTAAATCTGTAAGAATGGTACTTAAATTATCTGAATCTGGAGAAGAAGCTCCACCATCTCTAATTGTGAATTGCCAAACCTGCATTCCATCAGTAATTGTTAAAGGAACTGTATCATTAATTGTGCTAGAAATTGTTGCTGATTCGGAGGATGCAACAGCAATTATATCAGAATCATTGGAACCTGCACCAATAGTAGTACCTGTTAAAGTAATTGTATTAACTCTTAGACCTTCTACACCAGCTGATCTTCGCCATCTAATTCTGTTATTTGTTCCAGCAAGAGTACCAATATTATATACATAATTTAAATAACTATTCGCCAAACTAGTATAAGTAATAGATCCTGCGGTCCAAGTTGAACCACCATCATCTGATATTTCTATCGTACAATCTGGATCTCCACCTCCTCCAAAAGACCTCAAATTAGAAGTCAATACTAAATTATCATAAGCACCGAAAGGTTCACTTATGACATAATCTGAGTTGTTGTCTAAAAGCCAATAACCACTATTCTGAGTTACGCTATTAAAAGTCCAAGTACCTGTTAAAATTGAACAGTCATCACTTAATACCTGCCCATAACCAAAAGTTACGGCACAGCAAATGAGTAGGTATAATAAATAGTACTTTTTAATCATAGGGATAATAAAGGATTAACTGACTACAAATATACGTTAAAAGCGTTGTATATCAGGACTTTGTAAGATACGTATTTATTAACAAATTGTTATATTTTACGACTATATTTCCTGTAAAAAACAGAATATATCGACTAAATACGGAATTTCTTAACGTTATTTTTAATTTCATCCATTACATAAGCTATAAATAAATCTTCATTTTTAGGATTCTATTGTATTTTTGAAATCATGGATTTAAGTAAAACATACACTGTTGATGAAGCACAAAAAAAGCTTGAAGGCTATTGTGCCTATCAAGAGCGTTGTCATAAAGAGGTGAGGAATAAACTTAAGGAAATGAGAATGATTCCTGAGGCAATTGATACCATAATTGTGCATTTAATTCAACATAATTATCTCAATGAAGAACGTTTTGCTAAGGCTTTTGTAAGAGGGAAGTTTAGAATAAAAAAGTGGGGAAAAAACAGATTGTTAAGAGAATTGAAATTTAGAGAGATTTCTAAATATAGTATTGATACTGCGCTTAAAGAAATAGACTTAGATGATTATTATAAAACTCTTGACGAACTTGTAATTAAACGAATTGACCAAGTCAAAGAAAAAAACCTATATAAAAAGAAAAAAAAGGTAGCTGATTATTTATTGTATAGAGGTTGGGAGTCACATCTGATTTACGAAAAGCTTAATGAATATCTATAAAAAAGTCCCTTTCAATTTAATGAAAGGGACTTTTAGTATTATTAAATGGTGGACTACAAATTAAAAGTAGCGCCAATATTTAAAGCAAACTGATTGTGAATGTAATAACCAATATCTGCTTTATCATTACTATATTTTGCTAATGGAAATGTCGCTTCTGTAAATATCCCAAAGCCGTCAGAGAAGAAATAACGTGCTCCCAAATGACCACCAAAATTCTTTAAACTTAAACTAAGACCTGGATATACATCAAAGTTTTCATCAATAGCTAAGACATTACCTAAATTAGCATTAAACCTTGCTTTTAAATCAAAACGATCACCAAAATCAGCATCTAAACGTTCATCAATACCTAAAGCGTAAGATGACGATACACCTACAGAAATATTATCTCCTAGACCATAATCAAAGCTCACATTAATACCAGTTGCTTCATCTTGAAAATTAGCACCAATCTGAAATTTTTGATCTCCTTTACCTTCAAATGCTTGTGCATTGACAAACGAAACCGAAATTAATGCAATAATTAAAACTAAATTTTTCATATTTTTTATTCTAAAATTTGAATTGGCAAATATATTATAAGTTTTTAAAATGAAGTCAATTTATTAAAAACTCTTATGTGTATTGATAACAGCCTTTTTGTTTTTCCAATCTATCCATTTTTGCCCTCTTATACGTCGCATTAGGTTATCATAATTACGCATCAAGAATACATTATAAATTGCCTTACTAAGGTTTTTAGGATTTTTAGTCATGGCTCGCAAACTCATAGAGAAACCTGGAGTAATATATTTCATATAATGCCAATACCCTTCTGGCATATAAAGGACTTCACCATGATTTAAATTACAAACCCAACCTTTAGCATTTTTGAGTGCTGGCCATTTTTCAAAATCGGGTTTTGTGAAATCGATATCTTCCCTCGTAATTAATGAGTGAGGCACTTTATATAAATACTTACTCTGTTTTTGATCGAATAATATACATTGCTTTTTACCTTCAAAATGAAAATGAAAAATATTAGCTAAATCAATGTCGTAGTGCATGAAGGTGTGTGAATCTCTTCCTCCAAAAAATAACATTGGTAAGCCTTTCATTAATTTAAGTCCAATATCAGGGAAATTAAAGTCCTTTTGAAGTTGCGGAATTTCTTTTAAGATATTCCAGAGAAAAATACGGTATTTAGTGGGTTCTCGTTTTAGTAGGTCAACATAATCACTCATTTTCATGGTGGCATGTGCTTCATTAAAACCATCTTTATAGTCTACAGGTCTGTCATCGTAAAGAGGAACAGCTTTATCGCCAGCTATGTCTTTCATGTACTCTAAACTCCATTTAGAATAAGCAGGCCAATCTTTTGTAAGATGTCTTATCACCACAGGTTTTTGTGGCTTAAAATAGTGTTTTAAGAAATCAGCTTTTGTGATGGTTTCGACACGAGGTATGTTTTGCAGATTCAATTGCAACAGTAAAACTTTAGTAAGTCAAAGTTAATAAAACGTTACTAAAATTTACTTATTGTAAATAGAATTACTTTAAGGTTTTTGCTTTTTGTTTTGCTTCCTCGTTACGTTCAATCTTATGATCTGGTCGCGACCATTTTGGTTTTTCACCTAAAGATTGAAATTCAGAGTATTCAGCTTCAACCGTTTGTGGTTGTACCTTTTTTGTAAATGGTTTTTGTGGATGTAATCCTAATAATTTAAACATTTTCATGTCTTCATTTACATCAGGATTGGGAGTTGTCAATAATTTATCTCCTGCAAAAATAGAATTTGCTCCTGCAAAGAAACACATAGCTTGTCCTTCTCTACTCATTTGAGTTCTTCCGGCTGATAAACGAACTTGAGTTTCTGGTAATACAATTCTGGTTGTAGCAACCATACGAATCATATCCCAAATTTCTACAGGTTTTTCATCTTCTAACGGAGTTCCTTCAACAGCAACTAGGGCATTAATCGGAGTAGATTCTGGTTGCGGATTTAAGGTTGATAAAGCAACTAACATTCCTGCTCTATCTTCTGCAGATTCTCCCATTCCAATAATTCCGCCAGAACAAACTGTAACGTTGGTTTTACGAACATTATCAATAGTATCTAATCGGTCTTGATAACCACGTGTAGAAATGACTTCTTTATAATATTCTTCAGATGAATCTAAGTTGTGATTGTAAGCATATAAACCAGCTTCTGCCAAACGTTGTGCTTGGTTTTCCGTCACCATTCCTAATGTACAGCAAACTTCCATATCTAATTTATTAATACCACGTACCATTTCTAAAACCTGATCAAATTCTGGTCCGTCTTTTACATTTCTCCAAGCAGCTCCCATACAAACACGAGAACTTCCGCTGTCTTTAGCATGCAAAGCTTGTGCTTTTACTTGGTTAACTGACATTAAATCATTGCCTTCAACACCTGTATGATAACGTGCAGCTTGTGGACAATAACCACAATCTTCAGAACATCCACCAGTTTTAATGGATAACAAAGTAGATACTTGCACCACATTTGGATCGTGTTGTTTTCTGTGAATAGTTGCTGCTTCGTAAAGCAGTTCCATTAAAGGTTTGTTGTATATATCTAGAATTTCTTCTTTCGTCCAGTTGTGTCTTACTACGCTCATATAGGTTTATGTCTTAGTGAAACAAAAATAGTTATAACCATTTAGATTCTCGTTCTGTTGCGTCTAAAATATCAACATTTAATAG
>NZ_JADGDZ010000041.1:0-11171 GCF_016744625.1 Winogradskyella sp. | reverse complement strand
ATTTAATAGTAATCCTATTTCTTTAGCTTTTATAAAAGCATCATCTAAATTATAAGTATTGTAAGCTTCAATTTTTTGATTAGAATTATAGAATAAATTGAGTTTAATGATTTCATTTGAAACGTTAGCTTCAGCAGTTCTAGATCTTAAAGTTGTAGTTTCATTAGTTCTAAAAATGGAAATGTATTCTATATCAGGAATGGATTTCCATTTCCCGAAAGAGATTCCTAAAACGGATTTTATCTCTCTATACTTTTGGTTTTTAAAGTCAAATTCTGAACCTTCAATTAAAAGAAGAAAAATCCCGATACCAATTAAAATGAAACCTTTAAAACTTGTAAATAGTGAAACGATTCCAAGAATTAGAGCAGAACAGCCTAAAATTAATTTCCAAATAGGAAGCTTTCTTTTGAAAATAAAATTACCCATAATTACATAAATATAAAAAGTCCACTCTAAATTTAAGTGGACTTTTTTCTTCTATTATTTCTCTTCAGAATTATCAATTTCAGCATCATCTGCTTCAATCTCTTTTTTGTCTTTACCTTTTAAATATTCAGGTAAATCCATGCCAGCCATATTAAACATTTCTTGTAAAGGTGGTACAGATTTGTACATGCCAGATAAGAAATTAGCAGTTGACGATTTTCCGTCCTCACCGTTTCCTCCATTATCCCAAACAGTAACCTTATCTATTTTGATATTTTTAATAGCATCAGATTGTATCTGCACCAATTCAGGTAATTTATCTGCAATCAATAACAATACAGCATCTCTACTATTATTTCCAGCAGCTTTTACAATTTCTTGTAAACCAGCTGCTTGTTTTGTTAAAACTTCAAATTGTCCTTGTGCTTCTGCTTGCGCTTTAAAAAGTATCGCATCTGCTTCACCTTTTGCACGTCTTCTGATTCTTTCAGCTTCAGCTTCAGCATCAATTTCAACTTTACGTTTGTCAATTTCAGCAGGTACAATAATATCAGCCATTTGAGAAGAACGCTCACGTTCAGCTCTGGCAATCTCAGCATGTTGTTCTGCAGCGTAAGACTCTTCTAACGCTTTAGCTGTTTGAACTTTTTCAGAAGCAATAGCTACACGTTCTGCTTCAGCTTCGCGCTGACGACGTAAAGAATCTGAATTTGCTACCGAGATTTTAGCCGAGTTTTCACCCTCTACCGCTTGTGCATTTGCAGCAGCGACTTGGGTTCTTTCATCTTGTACAGCATTGGCTTCACCAATAGATCCATCTCTGGTTTTCTCTGCAACCGATTTACGAGCTGCATTAATTGCATGAGCAGCAGCTTCTTTACCAAGTGCTTCGATATAGCCAGACTCATCAACAATATCTGTTATGTTTACGTTGATTAATTTAAGACCTACCTTCTTTAATTCGGTTTCTACACTCTGTGAGATATTAGTTAAGAATTTATCACGATCATTATTAATTTCTTCAATATCCATCGAAGCCACAACTAAACGTAATTGACCAAAAATAATTTCTTGTGCTAATTCTTGAATTTCATTTTGACCTAATCCTAATAAACGCTCAGCTGCATTTTGCATAATACCTGGCTCAGTAGAAATACCAATAGTAAATCGAGATGGTACATTAACACGAATGTTTTGTTTAGATAATGCGTTAACAAGATTTACTTCAATAGAAATTGGAGTTAAATCTAAGAATTCATAATCTTGAATCACAGGCATTATAAATGCTGCACCACCATGAATACACTTGGCAGATTGACCACCTCCAACTTTTCCATAGACAACTAATATTCTATCTGACGGACAACGTTTGTAACGTTTTATAAGGATGATTAAGGTTAATACAATAAATAGGGCGACGAATATTAATAGCATAGGACCTCCTATGCCTTCCATGTTAATACCATCTTGTATGCTTAGTAATTTCATATCGTAAATTTTAAAGGTTAGTATTGAGTTATTTTGAGTTTAATCGTTGCTTAGTAAATGGTTTTTGCCTTCTTGTAGTTGTTCATTTTCTGTGAGAGAAGGTTGAATTGGTTTTCGTGTTTGGTCAACGATGAGAATGCCGTTAGAAGTCACATCGACGACTTTTATAATGGTTCCAGATTTTAATTCTGTTAACGAATCTGTAAGTGCATCAAGCTCTCGCATAGTACCTTGCACACTAATGCTTACTTTACCCATTCTAGAGCGATCTGCTCCAATAGTTAAATAAACTTCACCTACAGCATCAATAGCATTTTTATAATTTAAAGTCCCACTATCTGTTAATTTGCTAATAAAGTAGAATAGTGTTGCCATAATCACCATCATTAATAATCCAGAAATAACTGAAATAATTATGGTTAATGGAGTTGAAAGACCAGCATCGATGCAAGCAATACCACTCCAGCCAAAAATGGTAAAAAAGCCAACTAGATTTTTAAAAGAGATGAATTGAAATCCAGCACCTGCATCCATATCAGAGTCAATATCTTCAAGGTCATCAGCATCTCCTCCTATAAATGCCATAATCATGACAATTGAGAAAATCAGAGAGCCAATAATAGCAACTAGCCAATATACTTTTGGTAAAAATTCTAAATTTGAGAACCATTCAGCCATAACTTCAAGATTTAATAAGCGTTAATAAAGATACATTCATTTGTAAGATTATTTAATCTTATTTTGAAAGTATTATCGAGACTGCATTACCACCAAAACCGACGGCATTAATCATAATTCTTGAAATCTTTTTTGGATGCGATTGCTCCAAATATGGAATGTCAATAAATGTTTGATGGTTAAGCATTAGTATGGCCATTTCTATGCTGAGCAATCCGGATGCTCCTAAACTGTGACCAACTTGTATCTTATTAGTAGTCAATGAAGGAATTTTGTTACAAAAAATCTTCTTTATTGCATTGTATTCTGCCAAATCTCCTTTAATTGTGCCAGGAGTATGTGTTACTATAATGTCGATTTCATCTGCATTTGTATCACCCAAAGCCATTGTCATTGATCGTTGAAAACAATCTGCATTTGTAGAAAGCGAGGCATTATGTTCTAAGAGTTCTGTGCCGTAACCAACACCTTCAATAATGGCTAAAGCGTTTTCTGTTTTTCCTATTTCTAAGCAAGCTGTTGCAGCTGCTTCACTCAAAATCATAGTGTTTTCAATCTTTTTGAAATCTAATGCTCTACAAGGAAATTCATCATTTTTTCTGGCATAGATTTTTAAAGCTTGCATTTGTGCAATCGTAAAAGGCGTTAATGGTGCTTCACTACCACCAACTAAAAATTTGTCGCACATACCAGAATTTAACCAAGCGATTCCATTAAGTATAGCATGCAATGCGGTCGAGCAGGTTATGGAATGTGATACTTCAGGACCTTTAGTTTGCAAATCGTGTGCAATCCAAGATGATATATTACCTAATGTTGTTGTTGGGGAACTTAAGGTTTCAGCTTTGGTTTTATCTAAAAAACTTTCAAAGTATTTTTCGAATAAACCTGTTGCTCCTCGTGAAGAACCTATATTGATTCCGAAATTATCAGAAGATTTCCATCCAGCTTCTTTAATAGCTTCTCTAGCTGAAAAAATACCGAATAAAACGGAGTCATCTAGTTGTTTATACTTGTGATTAGAATGTCGTAGCTTATCAATTTCTTTTTTGGCTTCGAGCGGTAATTCAGCAACAAATGCTCCATCTTTTTGGCTAAAAAAATGAGACTTAGACTTATAATTGTTCCAAATGATTTTTTTATTAAAACCTAGAGGAGAAATCGATGAAATAGCCGTTATGGAAATGGGTTGGTTCAATAGAAAATTTCTTTACAGCAAAAGTAATGGTTATCACTTAAAAAGTATCTAAAGCAGCTTCAATTGTTGAATAGATTTTTTCTAATTCAGAATCAGTAATTACATAAGGAGCTAAAATATAAATGGTGTTACCAAGTGGTCTTAGAAAGAGACCATTATCCATAAAGAATTTAAAGAGTTGATCTCGTAGATTGCCATAACGTTCCATTTTTATATTGAGATCTAATGCAAAAATGATTCCTAATTGACGAACAGATTCTACTTTCGAATGTGCTTTAATACGCTCACCAAAAGCTTTATGAGAGCTGGTTATTCTAGATATATTATTTTGAATTTCATTAGAAGTCAATAATTCAATTCCGGCTAAAGCAGCAGTACAAGCTAATGGATTAGCAGAGTAGGTGTGACCATGAAAAAAACCTTTTGTAATATCCTTACTTAAAAAAGCATCATAAATATTTTGAGAACAACTTGTAATGGCCATTGGTAATAAACCTACGGTTAAGGCCTTACTTAAACATATAATATCTGGTTGATTGTTGAGGTGAAGCGATGCAAAGTGTTTTCCTGTTTTACCAAAGCCAGTCATTACTTCGTCAGCAACAGTTATAATATTTTGAGATTTACAAAATTCTAAAATGGAGTCTAAGCCCTCAGTATTATGCATTTTCATTGCTGCAGCACCTTGCACTAAAGGTTCGTATACAAAAGCTGCAATAGTATTATCTTTTGAAATTGATTTTAATTGCTCTAAAATGTCATTATGATTAGTTCCGTTTGGTGTAGGTATTCGTTTCACTTCAATAAAGAAATCTTCAAATGGACCGTTATAAACAGATAAACCCGAAACACTCATCGCACCAAAAGTATCTCCATGAAATCCATCTTCGAATGCAATTAATACATTTCGTTTTTCATTATGATTAAAATGATATTGTAATGCCATTTTAATTCCGACTTCAACCGAAGTAGAACCATTATCACTAAAGAAAATCTTTTCTTGGTTATTAGGTAATATGTCAATTAAAGTTTCTGATAATTTTATTGCTGGTTCGTGAGTTAGGCTACTAAAAACAACTTGATCTAATGTCGTCATTTGTTTGTAAACACGACTAGTAATATAAGAATTACAATGACCATACATACAGGTGTACCAAGATGCAATCGCATCTATGTATGTATTACCATCTTCATCGTGTAGTGTGCAAGCTTCAGCTTTTATAATGGCAACACTTTCTGGATGTAGTTGATGCTGTGTTAATGGATGCCACAGATGTTTTTTATCTCTTTCTTTTAAGCTCATGTTCACTTCCTGCGAAAGCAGGAATTTTATTAATGTTAGTTACTCTTTTTTGTCATTCCTGCGAAGGCAGGAATCTATTTTTTTAAAGTTCATTTTGTCTTGATACAAAACGAACCAAAAATAAAATCTAAATTTTTTCCAAGGCTTCAAAAATTCTTAACGATTTAATTTTTATATTCTGCATTTCAATGTTCAATTCTAAGCATTGATTTGAGACTTGAATATTTGCTAATTTAGGTTTTTCCTGAATAATTCTGCATACTCGGCAATAACGTTACGATCAAAATAAGGCTCGTCATTTATTCTACCAATAATTTTAACTCCAGTCATTTTCTCAATTATAGATTCTGTGGATTTGTGTTCATCTCCACTATAAATTAAAGCCACATTAAAACCTTTAGCTTTTAATGTGTTTATGGTTAAAAGTGTGTGGTTAATACTTCCTAAATAATGACGAGATACTATAATGACTTTATCTTTTGGCTGAATGAGATCTAAAACTGTTTCAGAATCATTTAGAGGCACCATCAATCCACCAGCTCCTTCAATGACTAAATGATTTTTAGTTGGAGGACGTTTTATTTGTTTTAAATCAATGGTTAATCCATCTAATTCTGCAGCTCCATGAGGACTCATTGGTGTTTGCAAAGCAAAGCTGTTAGGATGAAAAACCGATTTAGAATTTGAAACTAAACTTTGTACCTTTTTGGTGTCACAATTGTCTAATTCGCCAGCTTGGACAGGTTTATGATAGTCTGCTTCTAAAGCTTCAACTAAAATAGCTGAAGCGATGGTTTTGCCAACGTCTGTTGAAATGCCTGTTACAAAGTAGGTGTTCATTGAAAGATAGTATTACAAACGTTACAGCGGTATTTTCTTTTTTCGAAAAAAGGAAAAAGCATATAGAATATATTTTTCCGTGAAGGTTCAGCAATTAAAGTTTTTGTGGACTCACAATTTACACAAACAATAGCGTTGCCTTGTTCGTCTTTTTCGTAAGCTCTTATTTGATTGTAAATGGCTATAGCTTCTTTTAAATTATCATTATGAACCAATAGTTTTACACCACCAATGGCTTGACTAATTAAGGGATCTGAGTCTACAGTTTTTTCGTCTAATAGCATGGTACGAATACCTTCAGCATCTAGTTTAGATTTTGTAATCTGAGCCTCAGTTGAATAAGGAAAATTAGCTAAGATTGTATAATGATCGATCATATAGATTAATTGACTTTATACAAAAGTAGCAAGTAACTGCAAGACTTTTGTTATTTCGTCTTTAGAATTGTAACTATGTAAACAAAACCTTAGTCGTTCTTCATTTTTAGGCACTGTTGGTGATAAAATTGGTTTTACATTAAATCCTTTATTTTGAAGTTTTTGAGCAACAGATTTCACTTTGTCATTTCCAGAAATTATACAGCAATGTATCGCAGATTCACTTTTTATAAATTTATCTTGAAGTTTTAAACACTTCATCTCTGATATGAAAAAGGCAATGGTTTGTTCTAATATTTTAATTTGATTTGTGCTAGTCAATTCTTCATAAGCCATTGTTATTGTTGCTAAAGTATGCGGAGGTAAGGCAGTTGTATAAATGAAAGATCGCGAAAAATTAGTCAGATAACTTTTTAAACTTTGTGAACCTAAAATTGCTGCACCATGGCAGCCCAAGCCTTTTCCAAAAGTTATGATTCTTGCAAAAATTTCATTCTCAAGATTATATTCCTGTACTAAACCATTTTCAAAAACACCTAATGCATGGGCTTCGTCAATAATTAAGTGTGCATTATAAGTTGCACAAAGTTGGGTGAGTTTTAGGAGATCTGGTGAATCTCCATCCATTGAAAAAACGGATTCGGTAACGATGTATATTTCAATGTCTTTCTGATTTTTGCTACGCTCTATCTGACATTTCTCTTCTAAATGGTTTAAATCATTATGTCTAAACTTATAGTTTTTAGCATTGCTCATGTTTATGCCATCTCTTATTGAGGCATGAGCAAATTCGTCATAAAACACAACATCGCCTCGCTGAGGTACGGAAGACAATAGACCTATGTTAGCATTGTATCCTGAATTAAAAATTATAGCAGCTTCGCTTTTATGAATTGTTGATAGTTGATTTTCTACTTTAGTATACAATGAATGATTTCCAGAAAGTAAACGTGAACCAGTAGCCCCATTTTGTTTAAGCTTCTTATCTATTATATATTGATGTGCTTTATTAAAAATAGTTTCAGATTTTGAAAACCCTAAATAATCATTAGATGAAAAATCTATCAGATTAGTAGTTGTACCTAGTTGCCGAAACGCATTGTTTTCTTTTCGACTGCCTAGTTTTTTATGTAATTTTTTTGGTAGCACGAGTCAAAGATACAAACTGCTATGAGACTATAAATTATCTTTTTTTAATAAAAAATTATTGTTTGTCAATAATTTTATTACATTTGTTATCGTTAAACAATAATAAAATGAAAACAAATCGAATTTTTAGCATTATGAATGTTGTCTCATGGATTGTTTTTATAGGTCTATGTATTAAAGCAGGATCTATAATTTTTGTTGCTATCCTAAGCCTATTTGTAAATAAGAGTGCAACAGAGAATTTATATATGGGAATGGATTTTTCTAACCTGTATGATTTTAGTGTTAATCATTATACATTTACGGTATTATTTTTAATCTTAATAACATGCTTAAAGACTTATATTTTCTACTTACTTATTAAAATTTTCAAAAACCTTAATTTTCAAAAGCCATTTGCAAAATCTATAGTAGATTTAATTTTTAAGATCAGTTATGTGTCACTTAGTGTTGGCCTTGTAGGTGTTGCTGCCAACTCATACATCACATGGTTGAGGTCTAAGATATTTTTTACTTCAATAAATATTGATTCATCAGCATATATATTTATGGCAGGAGTTGTTTTTATAATTGCATCACTATTTAAACGTGCTGCTGAAATTCAATCTGAAAATGACTTAACCATATAACTATGAAAGACAATACAAAATTATTAACTTATATAACTTATGGCATATTATTAGGAGCCGTTTCAGTATTGCTTAATGATATGCGTGAGTTTGATTTTAACCAATTTGAAAAATTTACAAATTGGGCAAAGACTGCAGATAAAAATGAATCTTGGTTTACCTCAAAAAACGCTATTGAATGGAGTTACTATGCTATAAGTGCTGGTCTTTTCTTTTGGAGAGGGTATCTTATTTATGGTTTTAGTTATTTCTTATCCATTCTAAAAGAGATTGAAAGGGGTAATTATTTTAGTGATAAGAATATTATATACTTTAAAAAGATTGGAAATATTTTTATTAGTTACACAGTGAGTGTATTGATATTAAGGTTTCTTTTAGCTTCAATTGGTGAATCTACCTTTGATTTCTTCGACGAGTTAAAAGCAGAATTCACCTTTTTAATTCCTGCAGGATTGGCTTTTTATATTTTAGCCGAAATCTTTGAAAAAGGAAAACAAGCCGAAGAGGATAACGAATTAACCATATAGTTTTATGCCAATAGTAGTAAACTTAGACATAATGTTAGTTAAGCGAGGGATGAAAAGTAAAGAACTCGCTGAGATTATTGGTATTACTCCAGCAAATATGTCAATTTTAAAATCTGGTAAAGCTAAAGCGATGAGGTTTTCTACTTTAGAGGCTATATGTAAAGCTTTAGATTGCCAGCCTAGTGATATTTTAGAGTACGTCGAAGACTAAAATTACTATCTTTATAGTCTATGTATGCCTTAGTAGATTGTAATAATTTTTATACGTCTTGTGAGCGGGTTTTTAACCCAAATTTAGAAGGACAACCAGTTGCTATTTTAAGTAATAATGACGGTTGCGTTATTTCTATGAGTGATGAAGCAAAAGTCCTAGAACTTCCTTTTGGTGCTCCAATTTTTAAATGGGAGGGTTTTTGTAAAGCAAATAATATTAAAGTACTGTCATCTAACTATCCCTTATATGGTGATATGAGTAGCCGTGTTATGAGAATACTAGAACAGTTTACTCCAGATGTTGAAATTTATAGCATAGATGAAGCTTTTCTTCAGTTTAAAGGGTTTGAAAATTATGATTTTGAAGACTACGGAAATCAAATAAGGAAGCGTACCCTAAAATGGACAGGTATTCCAACTTGTGTTGGTATAGCTCCAACAAAAGCATTGACTAAAGTCGCTAATAAAATTGCACGAAAATTTCCTAAAGAAACAAAAGGTGTTTATGTTATAAATTCAGACGAATCTAGAGTTAAAGCTTTAAAATGGATTAAACTTAAAGATGTTTGGGGAATAGGTCGAGGCTTACAAAAACGATTAAAAGCTAAAGGTTGTAAAACAGCTTATGATTTTACACAGCTCAATGATGATTGGGTACGTAAAACATTTTCGATTACAGAATGGAAACTAAAAAAAGACTTAGAAGGAGTCTCTAAAATTCATTTAGATGAACCTAAAACAAAACGTGCCATTGCTACTACGCGAAGTTTTGAATATACGTACTCAGACATTGATAATATAAAAGAACGGATTTCTACATTTGCTACAAGTTGTGCTGAGAAGTTACGTAAACAAGGTTCTAGTTGTCATATGGTTATTGTAATGCTGAGCAGCGATAGGCATAAAAAAGATTTAGAACAACATAGAGGAAGCACCATGGTGAGTTTTCCGTACCCTACAGATTCTTCTTTGTTAATTAGTACACAAGCCGTAAAAGCTGTAAAATTAATTTATAAATCAGGAATTAAATATAAAAGGGCAGGAGTTATTGTTACAGGTATAGTACCAACAGATAATTTTCAATTAGATTTGTTTAATAAAGAAGATCCTAAGCACAAGCCTTTAATGTCTGCAATAGACACAATAAATAAAAAGTACAAGGGTTATAAAATTAAATTAGGAAATCAAGATTTAGAACGCACCTGGAAAATGCGTCAAGAGCGTTTGTCCCCAAGATATACCACAAATATTAACGATATTATTACTGTAAAATGATAGCACACAAATCTTCAAGTTTAGCATTTTTCGTTCCAGAAGCCATAGAAGGTACTGGTACAAACTTTTTTGACACAGGTATTTCTGCAGGTTTTCCATCACCAGCAGAAGACTTTAAAGAAGAACGCTTGTCTTTAGATGATGAGTTGGTAAAGAACAAAGAAGCTACATTTTATGCAAGAGTAAGTGGGCAATCTATGATTGGAGCAGGATTAGATAACAATGATTTACTAGTTATAGACAGAAGTCTAGAGCCTGAAAACAACAAAATTGCAGTCTGTTTCTTAGATGGAGAGTTTACGGTAAAACGCCTTAGAGTTTCTGATGGAGAAGTATGGCTTCAACCCGAAAACCCAGATTATCCTATTATAAAAATTACGGAAGACAACAACTTTCTTATTTGGGGAATTGTGACTAATGTGATAAAAAAGGTGTAATCTTTATGACATTCGAAAACCCTTTATTGTTTTTTTTATGCTCCATTGGAGTATTTAACGGATTTATAGCGAGTTTTTATTTTCTGTTTTTCAGTAAGCAGAAGCGTGTTCAAAATTTATTTTTTGGACTTCTACTATTAATGCTGAGCTTAAGAATAGGGAAATCTGTTTATATCATCTTTACAGAGATGGCTAATCGAGATTTATTGATTTCTCAAATCGGTTTATCTGCTTGTTTTTTAATAGGAATTTCGTTGTTTTATTATTTAAAGTCTTCAGTAGAAAACAGAAAAATTATTCCGAAATCGTGGAAAATACATTTTGCAATTCTTGCTATAGCTATTATTTTAACAGGAATTTTAAAACCATATAGAACCAGTATAGATTTTTGGCATCAGTATTTAGTCAATTTCATCTATGCGGTTTGGGCAATTTATTTAATCTTTTCAGGCTTTGTTTTAAAAGATATTTTTAAGAAACTTATTAGTAAACAATCTAGGTGTACGACTTCCGAGGTTTGGTTAATTGCCGTTTTTGTAGCGAATGTATTAATCTATTCAGCCTATATTATTGGTTATTTTTATTTGTATTTAGTAGGAACAATTACATTTTCGGTAGTGTTTTATGC
>NZ_JADGDZ010000040.1 GCF_016744625.1 Winogradskyella sp. | reverse complement strand
CTGCAAGCAATGGAAAAAAGCCTGAGTCCGCTACTGTGTGCTGGTAGTTATCTGGTATTAAGAGAGCCGGGATCATGAAAGAAATCAAATATAAAATTAGTAGATGTAAATAAAGAGGTATCTAAGAAGTTAATCGTGAATTAATTTCACAACTATAGAAATAAAAAAAGGCATTACTGTTTTAAATAGTAATGCCTTTTTTATATGATTAAACCAATTAAATGTTACTTCCCTATAGAAGAGTACTCAAAACCAATTTTAGTCATTTCATCTTTGTCTAGTATATTTCTACCATCAAAAATAAATGCTGGTTTTTTCATTTGGCCGTAAATTTTATTCCAATCGTAATCTTTAAATTCATCCCATTCGGTCATAATTGCAATGGCATGTGCATCTTTTATTGCTTCATAGGGATTATCGAAAGATTTAACAAGTTCCTTGTTTTCTTCTTCAGATCTTGTATTGAGATAATTAAGGTCTTCTTGAGTTCTCTTCTCAGACACTTTTGGGTCATAAACAGCGATATTAGCTTGTTCGCTTAGTAAATGATCGGCTACATAGATTGCAGCAGATTCTCTTGTATCGTTAGTGTCCTTTTTAAATGCCCAACCTAGCATTGCTATTTTCTTACCAGAAACAGTATTATATAGTGTACTTATTAAATGGTCAGAAAAACGTCTTTTTTGGTGGTCATTTAAAATGATAACTTGTTCCCAATAATCAGCCACTGCATTTAAATTGTAGCTTCTAGCAATATAAACAAGATTTAATATATCTTTTTGAAAACATGAACCTCCAAAACCAATAGAAGCATTTAAAAACTTTGGGCCGATTCTAGAATCCATTCCAATAGCTTTTGCAACTTCATTAACATTAGCTTCTGTATGCTCACATAATTCTGAAATGGCATTAATAGAAGATATTCTTTGCGCTAAAAATGCATTAGCCGTTAATTTAGAAAGCTCTGATGACCAAACATTAGTTCTTAATATTCTGTCTTGTGAAACCCAACTTCCATAAACATTTGCTAAGCTGTCAATAGCAGATTCAGATTCACCTCCAATTAAAACGCGATCTGGATTTAATAAATCTTGGATAGCAGTCCCTTCAGCTAAAAATTCTGGGTTAGATAAGATTTCAAACTTAACATCACTTCCAGTATTGTGCAAAATGCTTTTTATTGCTTGAGCAGTTCTTACAGGTAGTGTAGATTTTTCTACAACAATTTTATCTGTTTTTGCAACTTCTGCAATATTTCTGGCACATAGTTCTACATATTTTAAATCTGCAGCCATTCCTTTACCTTTACCATATGTTTTGGTTGGTGTGTTTACAGAGATAAAAATCATCTCAGATTCATCGATAGCCTTATCAATCTCAGTTGAGAAAAATAGATTTTTCCCTCTTGTTTCTTCAACGATTTCTGCTAAACCTGGTTCGTATATTGGTAAATTAGAGACATCACTGTCATTCCAAGCATCAATACGCTCTTGGTTTATATCGACAATAGTGACCTTTATATTTGGATTCTTCTTTGCAATTACAGCCATAGTTGGTCCTCCAACGTATCCCGCTCCTATACAGCAAATCTTTGTTATATTCATAGTTTTAAGTTTATTTGACTTGGGTTTGTTATTTTAAATGACGACAAATTTGTGCGAAAAAATCTAATTCTTCTAAATTTTTATACTAACGACATGTTTTTACGTTAAACTTCATATCATTAGAAAAAGAAACAGAATCTATCGTTAAAATGCTTCAATATTATTTGTAATACGCTTTAAACCAATCTATAAAAGATTTAACCCCTTCTTTAATTGATGTATTTGGACGATAATCATAATCTTTAATCAATTGATCTACATCAGCCCAAGTACGTTCTACATCACCAGGTTGCATTGGCATCATATTCTTTGTAGCAGTTTTATCTAAATTGATTTCTATTTCTTTTATAAAATCTAATAACTTCACAGAGTTATTATTTCCAATATTATAGACTTTATAATAGTCATTATTGTCAACTCTAACTTGCGGTGATTTTTCAATTATTCTTACAACACCTTCTACAATATCATCTACATAAGTAAAATCACGTTCCATTTTCCCATGATTAAATACCTTGATAGGTCTATCATTTACAATAGCATCAGTAAATAAGAACATAGCCATGTCTGGTCTTCCCCATGGTCCATAAACAGTAAAAAATCTCAATCCTGTAGTTGGTACCTTAAATAAATGACTATACGTATGCGCCATTAACTCATTACTCTTCTTTGTGGCTGCATATAAACTAATTGGGTGATCTACATTGTCATCCGTAGAAAACGGTATCTTTTCGTTAAGACCATATACGCTAGAGCTACTTGCGTAAACAAGGTGCTTTATGTCGTTATGTCTGCAACATTCTAGGATATTAAGAAAACCAACTAAATTAGAATCTACATAAGTTTCAGGATTCTCAATACTATATCTTACACCAGCTTGAGCTGCAAGATTACATACAATATCAAAGTTTTCGTTTTTAAATAATTTAGGAAGTTCTTCTCGGTTTTCGAGATTCATTCTTATAAATGAAAAATTGTCATTTTCACTATTGCAGATCGCATTAAATACTTCAGCATCATTCTTGTTAACTCCAAGTTCTTTTAATCTTGAAAACTTTAAGTTTACATCATAATAATCATTAATATTATCTAGTCCAACAACCTGATGTCCTTTAGCTAATAGCACTTTGGATACATAAAATCCAATAAAACCTGCAGCTCCAGTTACTAATACTTTCATGAGTTTATATTTACTATTTTAATATAGATATCAAAGATGGAGATTTAGATTGAAAAGTCTAAATTTTTAGGTCAAATAATTTGAATTAATTCGTAGAAAAATCAATTTTTAAAAGTGTAGCTAGAGAATCGCAGTTTTTAATTGTAAGTTCCATGTCGCGTTCTTTGTAACTATTCTCAATATGATACACATTGCATGAATCTAAATTAGTTTCACTTTGTGAAAAATTGACGCTACCGTATTTAACCAGATTTACAATTGTGATAGAATCTAATTGATTGTTATTTATAAAGTCTGAAGCGTTTTCTGAATACAGAATAGGTTTAGAACTGATATTTTTTACAGTTCTTGCGTTAGGACTATAGTCACAAGACGCATCTTTACCATTCAAGAAAAACATAAGAATAACTAGACCAATGGCAAAACCTCCAAGATAATAGCCTAAACGTTGTGTAAATTTCATTTAAAACAATTAGAAAATTAATAGGTTGGCATCATTATAATCTAATCCAAACCATTCGGCTACAGATTTATTAGTTAAAATGCCGTGGTAAAAATACAACCCATTTTTTAATCCTCTATCAAATCGAAGTGCATTTTCTATGCCACCATGTTCACCAATTTCTAAAAGGTAAGGAGTAAAAATGTTACTGATTGATACAGAGGCACTTCTAGAATAACGCGCAGGTATATTTGGTACACAATAATGAATAACACCATTATGTTCAAAAGTAGGATGATCGTGAGTGGTGACTTCACTGGTTTCAAAACAACCTCCCATATCAATACTTACGTCTATAATTACCGAACCTCGCTTCATGTGATCTACCATTGTTTCGGTAACTATAACTGGAGAACGATTGGTACCTCTTACTGCACCAATAGCTACATCACAGCGTTTTAATGCTTTTAAAAGATTTTTGGGCTGCATGGTTGAAGTATAAATTGTACGTCCCAAATTATTTTGAATACAACGTAATTTAGTAATAGAACTATCAAAGACTTTCACATTAGCGCCTAAACCAATAGCAGAACGTGCCGCAAACTCTCCAACAGTACCAGCACCTAAAATTAAGACTTCAGTTGGTGGCACACCATTAATATTGCCCATCATTAAGCCGTTACCACCATTGACGTTAGAAAGCAACTCGGAGGCAATAAGAATTGAAGCTGTACCAGCAATTTCGCTTAAAGAGCGTACAGCAGGATATGCGCCATCCTCGTCTTTAATATATTCAAAAGCTAAGGCTGTGATACGCTTTTTTGCTAAAGCTTCAAAATACGCTTTGCTTTGTGTTTTAATTTGCAAAGCAGAAATTAAAATAGTTTGTGGGTTAATGAGCGAAATCTCATCTATAGAAGGTGGCTCTACTTTAAGAATAATAGGGCAGGAGTATACTTTTGCTGTGTCTTTGGAAACTTCTGCACCAGCCTCACTATAGTCTTTATCTTTAAAATTAGCGCCTTCACCTGCTCCAGACTCAAACAATACACGATGACCATTGGCTGTTAATGCCGAAACTGCATCTGGTGTTAAACAAACACGTTTTTCTTGAAAATGGGTTTCCTTTGGTATGCCAATAAAAAGTTCACCTTTTTGTTTAAGAATTTCTAAGGTTTCTTCTTGTGGTAATAATTGAGCTTTGGTAAATGGTGATAAAGATTTACTCATTTATGTTAGTTAATTAGTAAGTAGTGCAATATAACGAAACGTTATAAATTGGCACTACAATTAATCTAATTCAAATTACGAATAATATCTTAAGGTATAATAAGTAATGTTTAAAAATATTGCTTAACCTTACCCCAAACTGTTTTGGGCTTAATCATAAACTCTTCTTCAAGCTCTTCTAGAGTTTTGTCAGCATCATTAATTTTATTAAACATTTTTGCTCTAATTAGATAAATTGAAGGTACTATAATTGCTAGAATAGGAAGTAATACAACAATCTGTCCTTCATCTAGCTTTCCAGCATCTGCATTCCAGCTATTAACAGCTTGAAATGCAAACATTACAATCGGTACCAATATTACATGATACCACCAATGACGACAAGTGAAAAACCAAATAGTTAATAATATAAGTGGTATAGCCTTGCTTGTGTAAACCCACATAGCATATTGTGCTTCCTCCCAGAAACCACTTTCATATGTAAACAAAAAAGTGTTCCAAACCTTACTGGTCGGAACACTTTCATGTAAAGAATATAATAAAGGGGTAGAAGCTATGATAGTTGCAATTAAAGTACCAATAACTGCACTTCTACTTAATTTATTTTTATCCGTTTTTAACCATTTTTCGAAGTTTCTTTTCGATTTGTGTTGTAGTCTGTCCATCTAAGTCGATAATGTTAGTTGCCTGTACAGTAAATAACATTCCTCCGAAGATAGCAATTGCTAGTACTAGTTTCTTAGTTTTCATAATTTAAGGGATTTAATTAATTACTACAAATGTATGGCGCATACAGCGTCCGTAAAAATCAATTAGTGTTAAAATCCAAAAAATTTTGAGGTTTCTATTACGGTTTTCCCGTAACTAGCACACTATCTTATATATGAATGTTAGTGAAATTTTGTTTAAAATTTCGATTCTGTCATAGCAATATTTTTGGTTAAATTTTCTGTGTTTATAGTTAATTTGAGGGATCTTTTGTTATCGTTTAAGTCAGTTATAGTAATAGTTTGAGCATCTTCTGGTAATAATTTTTTTATACGTTTTGGCCATTCTATAAATATCCAATTACTACTATTAAAATAATCTTCTATACCAAAATTATAAGCTTCATCTAGAGATTCAATTCTATAGAAATCAAAATGATAAATTTTATCATTTGGTATAGCATATTCATTTACAATTGAAAAAGTAGGGCTTGTAGCGACGTCATCACTATGCATAGCTTTTAATAATGCATTAATAAATGTGGTCTTGCCAGCTCCCATAGATCCATTAAACAAAATAGTTTTAGAATCTAAATGTTCTAAAACACAAGCTGCAATGGCATCGATGTCCTTTAAATGGTATGTAAAATCAATTGTTTTCAATAAAACTTTAAATAAATTGGACTACAATGTTAGTAATAAAAACTGGGATATCCTAGAGAAAAGTGTATTTCATCGGATTTTTATGCTTTTGACAGACATATTGATTTATCCAAAATCAATATATCTGTCATCCTGAATTTATTTCAGGATCACATCATTATGCGTAATAAAGTATAGATAAGATACTGAAATCGAAGATTCAACGAAGTTAAACAAGTTCAGCAAGACAATATGTATGATGTTACTTAGGATCCATAACCACAAACGGAATCACCATTTCCTCTAAAGACACACCACCATGCTGATAGGTGTTTCTATAATAACTCACATAATGATTAAAGTTATTAGGATAAGCCAAAAATAGATCTCCTTTAGCAAAAATGAATGAGCTGCTCATAGATAATGATGGCAAGTGTACAGACTTTGGGTTCTTAACAGCTAAGACGTCTTTATCTTGATATGTTAGGCTTCTACCCGTTTTATAACGCAGATTTAAACTTGTATCTCTATCTCCAATAACCTTAGAAGGAGCTTTTACGTTTATAGTTCCATGATCTGTTGTTAGAATCAATTTAAAACCTAATTGCTGTGATAATTGAATCATTTCTAACAAAGGAGAGTTCTTAAACCAACTAACTGTTAAAGAACGATATGCTTTATCATTAGATGCTAATTCCTTAACCACTTCCATTTCTGTTTTGGAGTGGGAGAGCATATCTACAAAATTATAAACCACAACATTTAAATCGTTATCCTTTAAAGATCTAAAATTTTCAACCAATTTTTTACCAGCTCTTAAATTTGTGATTTTGTGATATTCGTGTTTTAAATGCGAAAGACCTAAACGTTTTAATTGTTCTCTTAAAAAATCACCTTCGTGCATATTTTTACCACCTTCATCTGTATCGTTTTTCCAATACTGAGGAAATAGTTTTTCCATATCAGCTGGCATCAATCCTGAGAATATGGCATTACGAGCATATTGTGTTGCAGTAGGTAAGATGCTAAAGAAGGATAATTCTGAAGCTTTTTTATAATAATTATTTACGATAGGCTCAAAGGCTTTCCATTGATCGTATCTTAAGTTATCTATAACAATTAATAGTGTTGGTTGCTTATCACTTAATTCTGGCACAACCTTATCCTTAAATAAAGTATGCGACATTATAGGCGAATCTGTATTAGGTTGAAACCAGTCTTCGTAGTTTTTCTCTATGAATTTACCAAATTGATTGTTAGCTTCAGACTTTTGAGATTCTAGAATATCTGTCATTCCAACATCTTCAATGTCTTCAAGCTCTAATTCCCAATAGACTAATTTATGATATAAATCTACCCATTCTTCATAAGAATTAACCATAGATAAATCCATAGCGATCTTTCTGAATTCTTGCTGATAATTAGAAGTGGTTTTTTCAGACACTAATCGTGAGTGATCTAAATTCTTTTTTAAGCTTAATAAGATTTGATGCGGATTTACAGGCTTAATCAAATAATCTGCAATTTTATTACCAATAGCTTCTTCCATAATATATTCCTCTTCACTTTTGGTGATCATCACCACTGGAAGATTAGCGCGACGTTCTTTAATCTCGTTTAAAGTTTCGAGACCTGTAAGTCCAGGCATATTTTCATCTAAGAAGACAATGTCAAAATTAGTATCATTGATTATTTCTAAAGCTTCAGTACCACTTTGACAAGTCGTAACATTATATTGTTTTTGTTCTAAAAAGATAATATGTGGCTTTAATAAATCGATTTCATCGTCAACCCAGAGAATATTTATCATGTTGGTGTATATTTGTTTTCTAATTGTGAATTTTAAAAGTTTTGCCTACAAATAATAAGCTAAAAATATTTAACGATCCAATTTACGGATTTATTACTATTCCTAATTCGTTAATTTTCGATCTTATTCAGCATAAATACTTTCAGAGACTACGTCGTATTAGTCAAATGGGATTATCTTATTTAGTATATCCAGGCGCACATCACACACGTTTTCATCATGCTTTAGGTTGCATGCATTTAATGCAAAAAGCGATCAATGTACTTCGTATTAAGGGAGTTGAGATTTCAGAAGACGAAGATAATGGATTACTAATTGCCATTTTATTGCACGATATTGGTCATGGACCTTTCTCACATGCTATGGAGCATAGTATTGTAAATGACATTTCTCACGAAGAAATTTCATTGCGTTTCATGGAAGAATTAAATGAAGAGTTTAACGGAAGTTTAACGTTAGCCATTTCTATTTTTAAAGGAGAATATCCTCGTAAGTTTATGTGTGAGTTAATATCTAGTCAATTAGATATGGACAGAGCTGACTATTTAAAGCGTGATAGTTTCTATACAGGTGTTGCTGAAGGTAACATTAATAGTGAACGCCTTATTACAATGCTCAATGTAGTTAATGATGAATTGGTTGTTGAAGAAAAAGGTATTTATAGTGTTGAAAAATTCTTAGTAGCAAGACGTTTTATGTATTGGCAAGTGTATTTGCATAAAACTGGTGTTGTTGCAGAACAACTACTAATGCGAATTTTAAAACGCGCTAAGGAATTAGTGCAATTAGGAACGACATTAAGAAGTAGTGAACCTTTATATTATTTTCTTAATTCTGAAATTAACGCAGAAAGTTTTAATACAGGAAACTTAGAGATTTTTGCTAAACTAGACGATTACGATATTGTAGCTGCAATGAAAGACTGGCAATATCACGAAGATTTTGTTCTTAGTAATCTCTGTGTGATGATTATTAATAGAGATTTGCTAAAAATTAAATTGAAGAATAAGCCAATTAAATCCTCAGAGTTAATTGCACATTCTAATGTGTTAATGGATACATACAATATTTCTAAAACTGAAGCAGACTATTTTGTTTTTCAAGGTGAGATAACAAATCAAGCATACCAGAATAAAAAGCAGCATATTAATGTTCTTTTAAAGTCAGGTAAAATCAAGGATATCGTTAAAGCATCGGATCAATTAAACTTAAAAGCGCTGAGTAAACCAGTAACTAAATATTATATGTGCTATCCTAAAAACAAAATGTGATACATTTTTTCTATTTTTGCGCAAAGCAACCGACACTATAAAATCAATTAATTGAAACATTTATATCCAAAATTTAATATTAGACAGAATGATTATTTTGGAATGTTCCATGTGACCGTTGAAAAACAATAGATATAAACACATGAAATTCACAGCAGAACAAATCGCAGGTATTTTAGAAGGAACCGTAGTTGGCAACCCAAATATCGA
Source organism: Winogradskyella sp. (assembly GCF_016744625.1). Lineage (GTDB taxonomy): Bacteria > Bacteroidota > Bacteroidia > Flavobacteriales > Flavobacteriaceae > Winogradskyella. The sequence goes on along the minus strand of NZ_JADGDZ010000040.1, from coordinate 19,644 downwards.
GGTTTACAAGTTGTCAAAAATTGAAGAAGGATCACAAGGTTCTTTAACTTTTTTATCAAATCCAAAATACACTCCTTATATATATACAACTGAAGCATCTGTAACTATTGTTAATTCAGATTTCGAACCTGAAAATCCGATTATAACAACACTAATTAAAGTTGAAGATGCCTATGAAGGGTTTTCAAAGTTGTTAGAATATTACAACCAGATTAAATTAAATAAATCAGGCATAGAGCAACCTAGTTATATATCTGAAGCAACTAAAGTTCCAGACGATATTTATGTTGGCGCATTCGCTTATATAGGAGAGAATGTAGAGGTTGGTAAAAATGTAAAGATTTTTCCTAACGCATATGTTGGTGATAATGTTAGACTAGGCGATAATACAGTGATTTTCTCTGGTGGAAAAGTCTATGCAGATTGTATTATTGGTGATAATTGTGTGATAAATTCAGGAGCAATTATTGGTGCTGACGGATTTGGATTTGCTCCGAGTAAAGAAGGAAAGTATTCTAAAATCCCGCAAATAGGAAATGTAATTATAGAAGATTATGTAGACATTGGTGCTGGTACAACAATAGATAGGGCTACGATGGGATCTACAATTATTAGATCTGGTGTAAAATTAGATAACCAAATTCAGATAGCACATAATGTTGAAATTGGTGAGAATACCGTAATCGCTGCACAAACTGGTGTGGCAGGTTCTACCAAAATAGGTGAAAGTTGTTTAATCGGAGGACAAGTAGGTATTGCTGGTCATTTGGTTATTGGTAATAATGTTAGAGTACAGGCTCAATCTGGTATAGGAAGAAATGTAAAAGATGGTGAAATCTTACAAGGTTCACCTTCTTTTGGATATACAGACTGGAATAAATCGTATGTTTATTTTAAGAATTTACCAAAGCTTGTTAAAACTATAAACGAATTAGAAAAAAAAGTAGATGGCAATAATTAAAACGGAAACGAAACAAAAAACCATTGAAAAAGAGGTTACGTTAGAAGGCGTAGGACTTCATACAGGAGCAAATGTAAAATTAGTATTTAAGCCTGGAGCTGAAAATTCTGGATTTTTATTTGAACGTGTTGATTTAGAAGGAAGTCCGAAAATTGAAGCAGATGCAAACTATGTAACTAATACACAACGTGGTACTTGTCTAGAGCGAAATGGAGTGACGATTCAAACCTGTGAGCATGTGTTAGCAGCTTTAGTCGGACTAGATGTTGATAATGCAATAATAGAATTAGATGCGTCAGAACCACCAATTATGGATGGCTCGTCAAAGTTCTTTGTTGAAGCAATAGAAAAAGCTGGTGTTGTTGAGCAAGATGCGTTTAGAGAAGAGTATCAGGTCACAGAAGTGGTTTCTTATTGTGATGAAGAATCTGGTAGTGAGATTATTTTAATGCCTTCAAATTCTTATCAAGTGACTACAATGGTAGATTTTGGAACTAAAGTTCTAGGAACTCAAAATGCCACGATGAATTCAGTTTCAGATTTTAAAACTGATATTGCAGATGCTAGAACTTTCAGCTTTTTACACGAAATTGAAATGCTTCTAGAGCATGGTTTAATAAAAGGTGGTGATTTAAATAATGCTATAGTTTATGTAGATAAAGAATTATCTCCTGAGACTATGGAAAAACTTAGAGTCGCTTTTGATAAAGATAAAATCAAAGTAAAGCCGAATGGTATTTTAGATAATTTAACCTTGCATTATCCTAATGAAGCAGCAAGACATAAACTTCTAGACGTTGTTGGTGATTTGGCGTTAATAGGTACTCGAATTAGAGGTAAGGTTATTGCTAATAAACCTGGACATTTTGTAAACACACAGTTTGCAAAGAAAATGTCTAAACTTATAAAGAATGAAAGACGAAATAATGTTCCGCAAATTGATTTGAATTCTGCTCCTTTAATGGATGTGAATCAAATCATGGATATGTTACCTCACAGACAACCTTTCTTGTTATTAGATAAGGTATTTGAGCTCACTGAAAATCATGTTATTGGCATGAAAAATGTGACTATGAACGAAGAGTTCTTCAAAGGACATTTTCCTGGTCAACCAGTAATGCCTGGTGTTTTAATCGTTGAGGCAATGGCACAGACAGGTGGTATTTTAGTATTGAGTACAGTGCCAGATCCTGAAAACTACCTAACATTCTTCATGAAAATGGATAATGTAAAATTCAAACAAAAAGTAGTGCCTGGTGATACTTTAATTTTTAAATGTTCATTAATCACACCTATTAGACGTGGTATTTGTCACATGCAAGGCTATGCTTATGCAAATGGTAAATTATGTGCAGAAGCCGAATTAATGGCTCAAATCTCAAAAGTTAAATAATATATTTATGAACCAACCTTTAGCTTACGTACATCCTGGCGCAAAAATTGCTAAGAATGTTGTTATAGAACCTTTTACAACGATACATAATAATGTGAAAATTGGAGAAGGTACTTGGATTGGAAGTAATGTAACCATTATGGAAGGTGCACGTATAGGAAAGAATTGTAATATTTTCCCAGGTGCTGTAATTTCTGCAGTGCCGCAAGATTTAAAATATAACGATGAGGACACAACTGTAGAAATTGGAAATAATGTTACAATAAGAGAATGTGTAACAATCAACAGAGGTACAACCGATAGAATGAAAACGGTTATTGGAGATAATTGTTTAATAATGGCTTATTGCCATATTGCTCATGATTGTATAGTGGGAAACAATTGTATTTTTTCTAACAATAGTACTCTAGCAGGACATATTACCGTTGGCGATTATGTTGTTTTAGCAGGTATGACAGCTGTTCATCAATTTGTTTCAGTAGGAAATCATGCTTTTGTAACTGGTGGATCTTTAGTGCGTAAAGATGTGCCTCCATTTGTTAAAGCAGGTAGAGAACCATTGTCTTACGTTGGGATAAATTCAGTAGGTTTAAGACGCAGAGGTTATAGCCCAGAAAAAATTAGAGAGATTCAAAACATTTATAGAATCTTATATCAAAAGAATTATAATAATACCCAAGCTGCAGATTTAATTGAAGCAGAAATGGAAGCCACACCAGAACGCGATGAGATTCTTCAATTTATTAAGAATTCACACAGAGGTATAATGAAAGGCTACTTTAAATCAAACTGATTCTAAGTAAAAAGAAAATAAATTTAATAGTTTAGAAAATTGATTCTGAATATAGAAATGCAGTTCAACAACTAAACGATTCAACAAATAAAAAATTTTATGGCAAGTACATCAGATATTAGAAACGGATTATGTATTAAATACAACAACGATATATATAAAATTATTGAGTTTCTTCACGTAAAACCTGGTAAAGGTCCAGCTTTTGTAAGAACCAAAATGAAAAGTGTTACAACAGGGAAAGTATTAGATAATACATTTTCAGCAGGTCATAAGATTGAAGATGTACGTGTAGAAACACATAAATTTCAGTATTTATATAATGATGGGGAATTTTATCATTTTATGAATGAGTCTGATTATTCACAAATTCGATTATTAGAAGCAGCTTTAGATAATCCTGGTCTAATGAAAGAAGGTCAAGTGGTAACTATTCTAATTAATACTGAAGATGATATGCCGCTTTCAGTAGATTTACCAGCATCTGTTATTTTAGAAGTTACTTCTACAGAACCTGGAGTTAAAGGGAATACAGCAACTAATGCTACTAAACCTGCAACTGTTGAATCAGGTGCAGAAGTAAACGTGCCATTGTTTATCAATGAAGGTGATAAAATTAAAGTAGAGACAGAAAAAGGTACTTATAAAGAACGTATAAAAGAATAATAATTTTTGAAGTTTCCAAAACCACAAACCCTAGAACAAGTTGCAAATCTTATAGATTGCGAATTTGTTGGTTCAGAAGATTTTGAAATTTTGGGCATGAACGAAATTCATGTCGTAGAACCTGGTGACATTGTTTTTGTAGATCATCCAAAATATTATGATAAAGCTTTAGAATCTGCAGCAACGATTGTATTGATTAATAAAGAAGTAGAATGTCCAGAAGGTAAAGCATTATTGATTTCTGATGATCCTTTTAGAGATTTTAATAAACTCACAGAACATTTTAAACCGTTTAAGGCTTCAAGTTCTTCAATTGCGTCTAATGCAATTATTGGAAAAGGCACTATAATTCAGCCAAACTGTTTTATTGGTAATAATGTTTCTATAGGAAAGAATTGTGTAATTCATTCTAATGTAAGTATTTATGATGATGCTATTATTGGAGATAATGTTACTATTCATGCCGGAACAGTATTGGGTGCAAGCGCATTCTATTATAAAAATAGATCAGAAGGTTACGACCAGCTAAAATCTGGTGGTCGTGTTATAATTGAAGATAATGTTGATATTGGAGCACTTTGTACTATTGATAGAGGAGTAACTGGAGATACAACGATTGGCGAAGGCTCTAAACTAGATAATCAAATTCAAATCGGTCACGATACTTTAATAGGGAAGAAATGTTTAATAGCTTCACAAACTGGTATTGCTGGTTGTGTGGTTGTCGAAGATAACGTAACTATTTGGGGACAAGTTGGGGTTAAAAGCGGAATCACAATTTCGAAAGGTACAGTACTCTATGCGCAATCTGGATTAGGTCATACAACTAAGGAAGGCAAAAGTTATTTTGGTTCTCCAGCGCAAGAAGCCAGAGAACAATTTAAAGAAATGGCTTATATCAAAAAGATTCCTGAGATACTTCAAAAATTAAAAAACTTATAATGTCAGCAAAAGAACTAGTTAAAGCCTTCTATAATTCAGATTTAGCAAACGACTCAAATGTAGTTCCAAAGTTTTTTCATAAAGATTGTGAATTACACTGGAGTAGTAGCCATGGATTTATGCTTCTAAAGTATAATGATATTGTAGATTTCTTTGAAGGCACGAGAAAATCATATCATAGTCTTCGTTTTGAGTTCACACATTTGATTGAAGCAGATGCATCTGTTATTACAAGACATACATTGTTTGGGAATACGATTGAAAATCCTGATTCAGAGCAAATTTTAGCTCGTTTTTCTACCATTTGGGAAGTAGAAGACAACAAGCTTTATAGAGGTTACGAAATCAGTCAACAAGCAGATGAAACTCATGCAAAAGCTATGGATTCTTTTGCTGAAAGAAAATTATAAAAAGAGGTCGTATTTGATTTTCAAAACACTTATTTTTGCATAACAAAATTTAAAACAACAATATCTAATGAGCGTTTTAGTTAATAAAAATTCAAACATAATCGTACAAGGTTTTACTGGTAGTGAGGGTACATTTCACGCTGAGCAAATGATTGAGTATGGTACTAATGTAGTTGGCGGAGTTACACCAGGAAAGGGAGGGCAAACACATTTAGATAAACCAGTTTTTAATACAGTATCTGAAGCTGTAGAAAAAGTAGGTGCAGATACAACTATCATTTTTGTGCCACCAGCTTTTGCTGCTGATGCGATTATGGAAGCTGCTGATGCAGGTATTAAAGTAATTATTACAATTACTGAAGGAATTCCTGTTGCAGATATGATTAAAGCTGCTGATTACATAAAAAGCAGAGATTGTCGTTTAGTTGGACCTAACTGTCCAGGTGTTATTACACCAGGTGAAGCTAAAGTTGGTATTATGCCAGGTTTTGTGTTCAAATCAGGAAAAGTTGGAATCGTTTCTAAATCAGGAACTTTAACTTACGAAGCTGCTGACCAAGTTGTAAAGCAAGGTTTAGGAATTACAACTGCTATTGGTATTGGTGGTGATCCAATTATTGGTACAACAACAAAAGAAGCTGTTGAATTGTTAATCAATGATCCAGAAACTGAAGCTGTAGTAATGATTGGTGAAATCGGTGGGCAATTAGAAGCTGATGCTGCGCATTGGTATAAGGAAAGTGGAAGTAAAAAGCCAGTTGTAGGTTTTATTGCTGGTGAAACTGCTCCTGCAGGACGTACAATGGGACATGCTGGTGCTATTGTAGGTGGTAGTGATGATACTGCACAAGCCAAAAAGAAGATTATGAGAGCATGTGGAATCCACGTTGTAGATTCTCCTGCTGAAATAGGAAAGAAAGTAGCTGAAGTTTTAGGCTAATTTAAAAACTACTCCTTAATGTTTCTATTAAGGTTTCTATCAAGATTATCATCCTGAACTAGTTTCAGGATCTCACATAAAACTGTTAAAAACCTTGCAAAATCTTGTGAGGTTTTTTTATGTCGCCGTAATTTGTAATTGGTATATTTGATACAATAATTATACTAACTAACCGATTTATATAAATATGAAACTATTAGAAGGAAAAACAGCAATCATTACTGGCGCAAGTCGCGGTATTGGTAAAGGTATTGCTGAAGTTTTTGCTCAGCATGGAGCGAATGTTGCATTTACATACAGCTCATCTGTAGAAGCTGCAAATGCATTAGAGAAAGAATTAAATGCTCTTGGAATTAAAGCTAAAGGTTACCAAAGTAATGCTGCAAATTTTGATGAGTCTCAAAAGCTAGCAGAAGATGTTTTAGCTGAGTTTGGTGCTATAGATATTTTAGTAAACAATGCAGGAATCACAAAAGATAATCTCTTAATGAGAATGGGAGAAGCCGATTTTGATAAAGTGATAGAAGTGAACCTTAAGTCCGTTTTTAATATGACTAAAGCTGTACAACGTACCATGTTGAAACAGCGTAAAGGTTCAATTATTAATATGAGTTCTGTTGTTGGCGTAAAAGGTAACGCAGGTCAAACCAATTATGCAGCTTCTAAGGCAGGAATTATTGGTTTCTCTAAATCAGTAGCTTTAGAATTGGGTTCTCGTAATATTAGAAGCAACGTGATTGCTCCAGGTTTTATAGAAACCGAAATGACAGCAAAGTTAGACGAAGAAACTGTAAAAGGCTGGAGAGCAGCTATTCCTTTGAAAAGAGGTGGCTCACCAGAAGATATTGCAAATGCTTGTGTGTTTCTTGCAAGTGATTTAAGTGCTTATGTTACAGGGCAAACTTTAAACGTTGATGGAGGAATGTTGACATAATTTCAATGCAAACAGAAACGATTATATATATCATTATTGCTGGAATTGCAGCGCTTTTATTAGCGCTGTTTCAGTATTTATATAAATCGAAATTAAATTCTAATTTAAAATACTTATTAACTGCACTTAGAACAATTTCAATCTTTGGGATACTATTATTACTTATCAATCCAAAGTTTGAATCTTTAACTTATTATGATGAAAAGCCAACTCTAGTGATTGCAGTTGATAATTCAGAATCGATATCTTATTTAAAACAGGATGAAAGTGCGAACCGAATTATTAATACTTTAAAAGCTAATTCAGAATTAAATGAGCGCTTTAATGTTCAAACTTATAGTTTTGGAAAGTCTGTTAATAGTATAGATAGTTTAAGTTTTAATGAGCGTCAATCAAATCTCTCACTAGCATTAAAGCAGTTTGGAGAAGTGTATGCTAATCAGACAGCTCCAATTGTTGTGTTAAGTGATGGTAATCAGACTTATGGTTCAGATTATAGCTATACGGCTAAAGGAGTAAAGCAACCAATTTACCCAGTTATTCTTGGAGATTCTACAGTGTATTCAGATTTAAGTATAAAACAGCTTAACGTTAATCGTTATGTGTACTTAAAGAATAAATTTCCTATTGAAATTATAGCTAACTATAGCGGAAATGAATCCATAACCACAGAACTAAAAATTTGGTCTGGTAATTCAGTTGTGTATAGAAAAACGCTTCAGTTTAATAATTCAAAATCATCTGAGATTATATCTACGGCTTTAATTGCTAACAGTGTTGGTGTAAGAACCTATCGTTTAGAATTAACTCCACTAGCTAACGAAAAAAACACAGTCAATAATTCTAAGAGTTTTGGAGTTGAAGTTATCGATCAGAAAACCAATATTGCGTTAGTCGCAGAACGTTTGCATCCAGATTTAGGTGCGCTAAAAAAATCTATTGAAAGTAATGAACAGCGCAGTGTTTCAATATTGAAACCAAAAGAGTATCTGTCTAAAATTAATGATTTTCAATTAGTTATTTTGTATCAACCCAACAATAGCTTTAACTCTGTATTAGAAGAAATCAAAGATCAAAACTTAAATACATTTATTATAACAGGCGCAACAACTGATCTTGATTTTTTAAATAACACACATTTAAAACTATTTGCAACAGCAACAAATCAGACAGAAGATTTTCAGCCAGAGTTAAATAGAAACTATAACACCTTTATAATTGATAATTTAGATTTTAGTAATTATCCACCATTAGAATCAGAGTTTGCTGGTATAGAATTTTTAACACCAACCGATATTATACTTTATAAAACAGTGAATGGAATCAATACAAGCGATGCTATGCTAGCAACTTACGAATTTGATAACATGAAACATGCCTTATTAAGTGGTGAAGGCATTTGGAGATGGAGAGCACAAGCGTACCTCAATTCTGAAAGCTTTGTAGATTTCGATAATTTTATTAATAAGCTGGTTCAATATTTAAGTTCTAACAAAAAACGAAATCGAATTAATATCGATTACAAATCGTTTTACAACGGAAACGATGATGTTATTCTTACGGCACAATATTTTAACAAAAATTTTGAGTTTGACAATTCAGTATCATTAAGTGTTATCTTAAAAAACAAGGAAGACAGTAGTCTAAGAGAGGTTCCGCTTTTATTAAACAATGGTAACTATACAGTCGATTTAAGTGGTATAGATTCTGGTTTGTATGATTTCACAATAAAACATAATTCTGAAGCTGTTTCTGCTTCTGGAAGTTTTCAGGTTTTAGAATATAATGTAGAGCAACAATTTTTAAATGCAGATATTGATAAGTTAAAAGCTGTTGCTAAACAGAGTAATGGATATGCCTATTTTAGTACTGAAGTTGACGAATTGGTTTCTAGTTTACTTTCTGATAATCGCTACACTACAATACAAAAGAGCACTAAAAATATCGTACCTTTGATAGACTGGAAATATCTACTCGGTTTAATCGCATTAAGTCTTTTTATAGAGTGGTTTATCAGAAAATATAACGGATTAATTTAAAAAATAAAAACATGGATAAGTTACCAAAGATTGGATTACCGATTTTAATTGGAGTTATAATATTAGTTATCGTGATTGCAAAATCTGCTGTAACCATAGATTCTGGTGAAGCTGGAGTACTTTTTAAGACTTTCGGAGAAGGTGTTGTTACTGACGAACCACCAATGGGAGAAGGGTTTCATATTGTTGCTCCTTGGAACAAGGTATATGTTTATGAGGTACGTCAACAAGAGCTTTTTGAAAAAATGAAAGTATTATCATCTAATGGTCTAGAAATTCAAATTGATGCTTCAGCTTGGTATGAGCCAGTTTATAATCAATTAGGAAACTTACACCAATCCTTAGGACAAGGTTATTTGCAGCGTGTTATTCAACCAGCAATTCGTAGCGCAGCAAGAAGTGTTATTGGACGTTATACGCCAGATGACTTGTATTCAACTAAGCGTGATGCCATTCAAGTTGAAATTTATGAAGAAACTAAGAAAATATTAGACAAACAATATGTTCAATTAAATGAGGTGTTAGTAAGGGATGTAACTTTACCACCAACAATTAAAGAAGCCATTGAGCGTAAATTAAAGCAAGAGCAAGAATCTTTAGAATATGAATTTAGACTCGAAAGTGCAAGAAAAGAAGCTGAAAAAGTAATTATTGAAGCGAAAGGTAAAGCAGAGTCAAATAGAATTCTAAGCGCATCATTAACAGATAAGATTCTTCAAGATAAAGGTATTGAAGCAACAGTTAAATTATCAGAATCACCAAACAGTAAAGTAATTGTTATAGGTTCAGGTGATAGTGGAATGCCAATAATTTTAGGTAATCAGTAATACCTTAAATAATGAAAACTGTTTTAGTTTTTTTGATTTGTGGTTTGAGTTTATGCATAATAGATAAGCAAAATCTAAATAAAACTAAACATGTTGAGTGCTATTACAAAAGTGAAATAAACAGTCCAATTTTAATACATGATGCCGTTGATGGAAAAATAATAGATTCATTAACTCTTAAAAGTGCTATGAAGGAATCCAATAGGTTTGAGATTCTAGAAAGTGAGTATGGTTGGTTTAAATTAAAACCATATTCCGTAGAGCAACGTAATTTTGATAATTTTTGGGTAAAAAGCAATGGATTTTTTTTCAAAGCAAAAAGTATAAAAGAAGATGTTTGGATGTATTTATATGATTTGCCAACAAAGCAATCTAATAGAATACATCGACTAGATAATCATCAAGAAGTTGAAGTTACAGAAGTCAGTACTCTTTGGGTAAAAGTTAAATTTAAAATAGGCAATAAACGTGTTGAAGGTTGGTTACCTCATGAGAACTATTAAAATTTACCATAGAAAATCTATCTAAAAATCATTAATATTCAATTATTGTTTTAAATATTAATGATATCACAATTCTAATCTTCAGATTAGGAATTGTAAGTTTTATTTAGCAATCTTTGTATAGACAATAAAAGAAATGATCTTTATTCAATCACATCGCCATTTTCATATAATCGCTCAAGCGAGGTGAAAGTGTATTGAATAATTTCAAAATATATTTTAAAAACCCGTTTGATAAATCAGATGGGTTTTTTGTTTTTTGAGAAACACATCATTTTCAAACTATTCAAAATTGAACATGAATAAAATTAAAATTGCAGTACAAAAATCGGGACGTCTTCATGATGATTCTATGAAAATTTTAAAAGAGATTGGTATTTCTGTAGATAATGGTAAAGATCAATTAAAAGCTTCTGCTCGTAATTTTCCTTTGGAAGTGTTTTACTTAAGAAATGGAGATATTCCTCAATATTTAAGAGATGGAGTAGTAGATGCTGCGATTATTGGTGAGAATGTATTGATTGAAAAAGGGAGTGATTTAACGATTGTTGAGCGTTTAGGATTCTCTAAATGTAAAGTATCGATTGCTGTACCAAAATCATCTGAAGCCAAGTCATTAAAAGATTTATCAGGTAAAAGAATTGCAACATCGTATCCAAACACAGTAAACCATTTTTTAGAAAAAGAAGGAATTAAAGCCAATTTGCACATCATTAATGGCTCAGTTGAGATTGCTCCAAATATTGGATTAGCGGATGGTATTTGCGATATTGTTTCTAGTGGAAGCACGCTATTCAAAAACGGATTAAAAGAAGTTGAAACGCTTTTAAAGTCTGAAGCAGTATTTGCAACATCGCCTAAAATCTCTAAAGAAAATCAAGAATTAATTAATACGCTTCAATTTAGATTAAGATCTGTATTACGTGGAAGAGAAAGCAAATACATATTGCTTAATGCACCTAACGATAAGTTAGAGGCTATTGCTCAGATTCTTCCAGGAATGAACAGTCCAACCATTCTACCTTTAGCTAATGAAGGATGGAGTTCTGTGCATTCTGTTTTAAATAAGAATGATTTTTGGAATATGATTGATGAGTTAAAAGCGAATGGAGCAGAAGGTATTTTAGTTTGTCCAATTGAAAATATGGTATTGTAGTATGAGACTAATAGAAAATCCCAGAAGAGAAGATTGGCTTGCATTAATGAAAAGACCAACCCAAACGGTTGATGATATCGAAGTGATTGTTAATCAGATTTTTGAAGATGTTCAAAAGAATGGAGATGAAGCTATAGCTAAATACACTTCTAAATTTGATAGTGTTAATTTAGATTCTAATCTTGTTAGTAATCACGAAATTGAAAAAGCAAGTGAATCTGTTGCAGACGAATTAAAGGACGCGATAATACTAGCTAAGTCAAACATAGAACGTTTTCATGCTGCTCAGAAAACAGAAAAAGTGCAATTAAGCATCATGGAAGGTGTTGAGTGTTGGCAAGAAAAGCGACCAATTCAAAAAGTTGGGTTGTATATACCAGGAGGTACAGCACCTTTGTTTTCAACGGTGTTAATGTTGGCTGTTCCAGCTCAATTGGCTGGTTGCAAAGACATAGTGTTATGTACACCACCAAACAAAGAAGGTGAAATTGCTAATGAGATTTTATATGCAGCCCAATTATGTGGTGTTACAAAAATAATTAAAGTTGGCGGAATACAAGCGATTGCAGGATTGACTTTCGGAACAGAATCAATTCCTCAAGTTTATAAGATTTTTGGACCAGGAAATCAATATGTTACTGTTGCAAAACAATTGGCTACCAAATATGGTGTGGCCATTGATATGCCAGCTGGTCCTAGCGAGTTATTAGTAATGGCTGATGAATCTGCAAATGCAGTTTATGTTGCTTCAGATTTGTTGAGTCAGGCTGAACATGGTTCTGATAGTCAAGTGATATTAGTAACTACATCTAAATCATTTGCAGAAAATGTAAGTGAAGAAGTGCAAACTCAACTAGCAAAATTGCCAAGAAAAGAAATGGCAACTGACGCTATCAATAATTCTAAATCTATTGTTGTTAATAATTTTGAAACTGCACTAGACTTAATAGATGAGTATGGCCCAGAACATTTTATAGTTACAACTAAGAATGATGATTATTTTGTAGAGAATATTGGTAATTCAGGTTCTGTGTTTATTGGCAATTACACGCCAGAGAGTGCTGGTGATTATGCTTCTGGCACTAATCACACATTACCAACTAATGGGTTTTCAAAAGCCTATTCTGGAGTCAATCTAGATAGTTTTCAAAAGAGCATGACCTTTCAAAAAATATCTAAAAAAGGCATTCAAAATATTGGAAATGCGATAGAATTAATGGCAGAAGCAGAAGGCTTGCAAGCACATAAAAATGCTGTGACACTTCGTTTAAAAGATCTGAAATCATGAAATTAGAAAGCCTTTTACGTAAAAATATTCGCAATCTAAAAGCTTATTCTTCAGCTCGCGACGAATATAAAGACATTACAGATGGTATGGTTTTTATAGATGCTAATGAGAACCCTTTCAATACAGATGTCAACCGTTATCCAGATCCTCAACAGTCAAAAGTTAAAGAGCGCTTAAGTCAACTAAAAGAGCTTCAAGTGAATCAAATCCTTTTGGGTAATGGTAGTGACGAAGTTTTAGATTTAATTTTTAGAGCTTTTTGTGAGCCTAATAAAGATAATGTAATTGCACTTCCGCCAACATATGGTATGTATTCTGTATTAGCTCATTTAAATGCTATTGAGATTTTAGAAATAGAATTGAATTCTGATTTTGAACCTAATGTTGAAAAAATTATTGAAGTACAAAATGACAATTCAAAGCTTTTATTCATTTGCTCACCAAATAATCCAACAGCAAATAGCTTTCAAGCGAAGAATATAGAGAGACTTATTAAATCTTTTAATGGTATTGTTGTTATTGATGAAGCTTATATCGATTTTTCAGAACAAGACAGTTGGTTAAGTCGATTGAATGATTTTCCGAATCTAATAGTTACACAAACCTTATCTAAAGCCTATGGTTTAGCTGGTATTCGTTTAGGTATTTGCTATGCTTCAAAGGAAATTACTTCAGTATTAAATAAAATAAAACCACCTTATAATGTTAACCAATTGTCTCAAGATAAAGCTTTAGAACGCTTGAATGCGATTGAAGACGTAAAAATTGAAGTCAAAACAGTTATAAGCGAACGCCAAAAATTAGCGATTGCATTAAAATCTATAGCTTTAGTTAAAGAGGTTTATCCTTCGAATGCTAATTTTTTATTAGTAAAAGTTGACGATGCAAATAAGAGATATCTGCAATTGGTCGAAAAAGGTATTGTAGTAAGAAATAGAACGAATCAACCTATATGTGAAAATTGCTTAAGATTTACGGTTGGAACATTTGCTGAGAACGAAAAATTAATAGAGTCATTAAAAGAATTATAATGAAACCAGTACTATTCATAGACAGAGACGGAACTTTGATAAAAGAACCAGTAGATGAGCAAATCGATTCATTTGATAAATTAGATTTCTATCCAAAGGTATTTCAATATCTAAGCAAGATTTCTAGAGAATTAAATTTTGAAATCGTGATGATTACCAATCAAGATGGCTTAGGAACAGACATATATCCTGAAGAGACCTTTTGGCCAGTGCACAATTTTGTTTTAAAAACCTTTGAGCAAGAAGGTGTTGTTTTCATAGAGCAATTTATAGATAGGACATTCGCAAAAGACAACGCACCAACACGCAAACCTAATACTGGTTTGTTAACCAAGTACTTTTCTAAAGACTACGATTTGGCCAATTCATTTGTTATTGGAGACCGTTTAACAGATATCGAGTTAGCAAAAAACCTTGGGTCAAAAGGCATTTTTATTAATGATAACACCAATTTAGGAACAGACGAAATTACAGTAAGTAATAATGAATTAGGAAGTTATATAGCTTTAGAAACAAATGATTGGGAAGCTATTTATAAGTTTTTAAAGACTACTGAACGTGTTGGAAGCATAGAACGCAACACCAACGAAACTAAAATTAAGATTGAATTAAATCTAGATGGAACAGGAAAAAGCAATATAGATACTGGGATTTCTTTTTTCGACCACATGTTAGACCAGATTTCTAGACATGGTCAGTTGGATTTGGATATAAAAGTTGTTGGAGATTTAGAAGTTGATGAGCACCACACAATAGAAGATACAGCCATTGCATTAGGAGAAGTATTCGCAACTACTCTAGGAAATAAATTAGGTATAGAACGATACGGTTTTGCATTACCAATGGACGATTGTTTAGCGCAAGTCGCTATTGATTTTGGTGGAAGAAACTGGCTAGTTTGGGATGCAGAGTTTAAAAGGGAAATGATTGGAAAAATGCCAACAGAAATGTTTTACCATTTCTTTAAATCATTTACCGATGGTGCAAAATGTAATTTAAATATAAAAGTGGAAGGTGATAACGAGCACCATAAAATTGAAGCTATTTTCAAGGCATTTGCTAAAGCTATTAAAATGGCAGTTAAGCAAAATGTAGAAAAAATGATTTTGCCATCAACTAAAGGAATGCTATAAAGTTAATTGCTAAAAAATAGAGAATGAAATTAACAATAGTAAATTACGGAGCAGGTAATATAAAAAGCATTCAATTCGCATTTCAACGTTTAGGTTATGAAGCAATTCTTACTGATAATCCTGAAGAAATTATTTCCTCAGATAAAATTATATTTCCTGGAGTAGGTGAAGCGAGTTCAGCAATGACAAAACTAAAGCTAAGCGAATTAGATCAACTAATTCCCCAACTAAAGCAACCTGTGTTAGGTATTTGTTTAGGAATGCAATTAATGTGTAATCATAGCCAAGAAGGTGATACTAATGGTCTTGGAATTTTTGATGTGAATGTGAAACGATTTAGTAATAAAGTTAAGGTACCACAGATGGGATGGAATACTATAACAAACCTTAAATCAGGTTTATTCAAAGGTATTAAAGAAGAAGAATACATGTATCTTGTACATAGCTATTACGCTGAGCAATGCAAGGAATCTATTGCAACATCACATTATGAATTTGATTATGTATCTGCTTTAGAAAATGACAATTTTTATGGTGTACAATTTCATCCAGAAAAGAGTGGTGCTGCAGGTGAGAAATTATTAAAAAATTTTTTAGAATTATAAGATGAGAATAATACCAGCTATTGATATTATTGACGGAAAATGTGTTCGATTGACCAAAGGCAATTACGATACAAAGAAGATATATAATGAGAATCCACTCGAAGTTGCCAAGGCTTTTGAAGCTTCGGGAGTTGAATATTTGCACCTCGTAGATTTAGACGGAGCTAAAGCTAAACACATTGTTAATTACAAGGTCTTAGAGCTTATTGCTTCAAAAACTAATTTAAAAATTGATTTCGGTGGTGGTTTAAAATCTAATGAAGACTTACATATTGCCTTTAATTGTGGAGCAAGACAAATCACAGGTGGAAGCATTGCTGTAAATGATAGAGAAACTTTTGAAGGATGGTTAGCTAAATACGGATCACAGAAAATTATTTTAGGAGCAGATAGTAATGATGGAAAAATTGCAATAAACGGATGGCAAGATAGCAGTAAAGAGGAAGTCATTTCATTTATAAAAGACTATCAGAAAAATGGTATTCAATATGTGATTTGTACAGATATTTCAAAAGATGGTATGTTAGAAGGACCTTCATGTGATTTGTATAAAACCATTATTGAAGCTTGCAGTAACTCAAATTTAAATCAATCCATAAGACTCATAGCTTCTGGTGGTGTTTCTAGAATTGAGGATTTAGAAGACTTAAAAATTATTGGATGTGAAGGCGTTATTATTGGTAAAGCCATATATGAGAATAGAATAAGTTTAAAAGAATTAGAAAGGTTTTTATAAAATGCTAACAAAACGAATAGTACCATGCTTAGATATCAAAAACGGAAGAACTGTTAAAGGTGTCAATTTTGTAGATCTTCGAGATGCTGGAGATCCTGTGGTTTTAGCGAAACAATATGCAGATTTAGGTGCAGATGAATTAGTATTCTTAGATATTGCTGCAACACTCGAGAATCGTAAAACCATGCATGATATGGTTTTAAAAGTAGCAGAACAAGTCAATATTCCTTTTACAGTAGGTGGAGGTATTTCTTCAGTTGAAGATGTAGATGATTTATTGCATTGTGGCGCAGATAAGGTTTCAATAAATTCTTCTGCAGTCAAACGACCAGAATTGATTAATGAACTTTCAAAAAAGTTTGGAAGTCAATGCGTTGTTGTGGCCATTGATGCTAAAGAAGTGGATGGTAAATGGTTGGTTCATTTGGCAGGAGGCACTATTCCAATAGATATAGAATTATTTGATTGGGCAAAAGAAGTTGAAAAACGAGGTGCTGGTGAAATTTTATTTACCTCTATGAATCATGATGGTACCAAAGCGGGTTTTGCAAATGTTGCTCTATCTAAACTGTCTGACTTAGTAAATATTCCAATCATTGCTTCTGGAGGAGCAGGAACAGTGCAACATTTTATAGACACATTTAAAGAAGGGAAAGCAGATGCTGCCTTAGCAGCAAGTGTGTTTCATTTTGGAGAAATACCCATATTAGAATTAAAAGAAGAATTAAGGAAGAATAATATCGAAGTAAGATTATGAACGTAGATTTCAATAAAAGCCCAGACGGTTTAGTACCAGCAATAATTCAAGATGTAACAACTAACAAAGTATTAATGCTAGGCTATATGAATGATGAATCACTTCAAAAAACCATAGAATCTAAATTGGTGACCTTTTTTAGTCGTACTAAACAACGCCTTTGGACAAAAGGTAAAGAGAGTGGTAATGTATTAAATCTTATAGATATTAAATTAGACTGTGATAGTGATTCGCTTTTAATTAAAGTGAATCCAAAAGGTCCAACTTGCCATAAAGGTTCTGATACTTGTTGGAATGAAACTAATGATGAGTCTTATGGTTTTATTTCTAATCTTGAAGAAACTATTGAGTCTAGAATAAAAGCTGGTGATTCTGAGAAATCTTATGTGGCTTCATTATTTGCAAAAGGAATTAATAAAGTCGCTCAAAAAGTAGGAGAAGAAGCTGTGGAAGTTGTTATTGAAGCTAAAGATAATAATGACGATTTGTTTTTAGAAGAAAGTGCAGATTTGTTGTTTCACTATTTAATGTTGCTTCAGGCTAAAGGGTTTAAGTTAAGTGATATCTCTAAAGTCTTAAAAAGTAGATGTTAAATAGCTATTGTTTTGATGTCTTTAAGAAAATTGTATCGTTATGATACATGAAAATTGTGTAATAATAACTGTCGCTAAAACTAATTAACGACAGTTATTCTAATGAAATTGAGAAAGTTTAATCGTGCATTAGAACCACGTAAAACTATTTACTTTTATCCGCTTTAATAATTTCTAAGGTTTGCTCTATCCAATCTTTGTTAAAATCTAAAGAAATCTCTGGTGTTATGCCTTTCCCTTCATAAGTAATGTATTTATTAAAATTCATATCTGTAGGTGTAATTTTAAAATGACCTGAAGGTGTACTATAATTATTACCATAATTCATACCATAAGCAATAATACCACGAGTTGTTTGACCTAAATGTATTGCATTTTTATTTTTTAATAGCTTAAGCGTGAATTGTTCACCATTGCTACCTGCAAAGCAATTGGTTATAACGTAAACGTTTTTGTCCTTTAATACCTTAAGAAAAGGGTCAGAGAATTTTTTATTTCCACCACTATTAATTTTATTTTTAGTTTTATTGAAAAATTTGATTAGCTCCCTTTTCTTACTGTTTCCAAACGTTTTAAAATATAAGTATTGCGTATCTTCATTTATTTGTTTAAAATCCACAATCTTATCTCCATTATTTGCAAACTCATAGTTAAGTGTATTTCCTTCTTTTTTATAAGACCACATACGTCCATTTTCAAAAGATAAACTTTTTACAAATCCAGGTTGCCTTGTGTTTACATTATAGTAATAAAGATTGTATTTATTGTCGTTGGTGTGTGTAGCATAAAGTCTAATCTCTCCAATTTCCCATTGCTTTAAGTCAGATTCTAAAACCACTCCAATGATGTCCTTCTTATTATCTGCATAATAAAACCCTATTCTTTCCTTTTTATTATAACTGTAAATACCTTCTAGATCTTCCAAATTTTTTTGTTCTAATTCTTCTTTTAATTCTGAAATATTACGATTTGTTTTTGGATGATTTTTAAATAGCTGTGAAGCTCTAAAAGTTGCTAAATCTGTTTCATTGCTAATTTCTTTTTCAGAAATATAAGGTTTAGAAAATTGAAGTGATGCATGCACATCATTTACTAAAAGCATTTGCTTTAGTAGCATTCTATAACAATTTTCTACTAAAACAGGCTGTTGCATTTTAGTGGATAATTTCTTGTAAGTTTCATAAAACAAATCGGCTTTTTCATTTTTTATTTGTTTTTTGTAAGAAGGCATCTTTTTAATTTTCTCAATAATGAAATCTAAATCAGTTTTACAGTCACAGCTTTCTGATTGCGCAAATATTGAAATTGTTCCGAATAAAAAAATGATAAGTATTAGTGGTGATTTTTTCATGATGAAATGGTTTTACGTGATTAAACTTTCTGAAACAAATATATTTCAGATAGTACCATTTATTCAATATTAATAGGTGTTTGGGGTGAAATAACCTTAGTTTGTGGTAGAATTAATCTCTACTTTTATTAAAGATTGATACGTTTTAGAAACTGGGACTTCAACATCATAACTAAGACGCATTGAAAGTTTACCATTTTCCGTTTTCCATTGTTGAAAATGATATGGATTAATTAAATACGAACGATGTGCTCGAAGTAGTTTTGGAAATTCATTATCAATGACGGATAGTTTATTTCTTATTAATGTTTTCTTTAGGGTTTCACCAGAAATATAAAAGACTTCAATGTAATTATCTGAAGATTGAATGCTAATGACCTCATTTAATTGTAAGCGTAAACCCTCGTAATTACCTTCACCTTTAATTTCAATTTTTTGATCTTCTAATCGTTTTTCATGGTATTTACCAAATGCATAACGTGCTATAATAATTATAGGTAATATAGTTGCAATGGCTGGTAAGAAAATAGATTTAAGCATATAACCTAAAGAGTAAGGATATGGTTCATCTATCATAATTATACAT
>NZ_JADGDZ010000137.1 GCF_016744625.1 Winogradskyella sp. | reverse complement strand
TGTTAAAAGTGGACGACCTTATGATGAAAACTTTGTTTCAAGATTAGCTTAAAATTGCTTGTTTTTTAACTCAGTTCTTTGTTGGCACCAGTTATTCTTTTCCGAGTTCAACTTTTTCAATTATCGAAAATCCTTTTGTTTTGCTAAAACTCATATTATGTACAAAATTTTGCATACTGTCAGAAGGGTCAATTGTTTCCAAATTCAAACTGTCGATTGTTTCAGGCGGAAATATAACAGATAAAATAGGTTGTTCTTCTAAATGTCCAGTTTTCGTATTAACAAGTTTGGAAAGTGCATTAATTCTTGCGTAATCAACTGGTAAATAAGCAAAAACTTCTCTCGCAATTCGCATTGAAGCACTACAAATATGGTCTTGATATAATTCGTTAAATCGTGATTTTGGCATATTCTTTTTAGACAACTTTCCCGTTGAAGTCTGTTTTAACTCATAATCTGGGATTACTTCTAAACTGTTTACGTGTAAATCTACGTCAATATGATTTTCATTAAAATTGAAACTAATTTGTGTACCTAACTCTCCAATGTCTGAAAATGGATTGAAATATTGAAGTGCTTTTTTATAATATTTAGCTTCGTTTTTGTTAATTCCAGCATTTATTTCTTGTAATTCTTTCCAATTATTTAATTCATCTAAATATTGTTTGTAACCTAAATCAAATTCTGTTTTATCTTTTGATTTGGCTTTTTCTACAAGTTCGGTTAATCTGTTTATTTTCTTTTGAGTTGAACCGAATATTTTATCAAAAAATGAAGGTTTAAAATTGTCTAATCGATTTTTAGCAACAACCTCGTTTTTATTTTCTTTTTTTGGCTCATTAGGCTTTTCTGTATTTTCAATTTGTTGCCAATCAATTGGTTCAGTACAATTCTTATGAAGAGATTGAATTGTGTCTACATAATTTTCCCAATCTAAAACTGCTTGTTGAGCATTTTCAATTTCTTGTAATTTTTGTTGCTCTTTAAATCTCTTTGCTGATTCACGTGCTTGTCTTTGTTGTTCTCTTTCCATTCTTCGGACTGCTGCTCCGTAAGAACGCATTGCTCCTTTTAATGTAGCCATTTTGTTTCAGTTTTTTTAATTGGTACCAACTTTGTGATATGAGTCCGTTTCAATGACTTATATCAAACGTTAAGCGAAGTTAGTTTTTTAGAAGCAAAATATCAATACGTAGAACTACGTAATTTTAATAAAAGTTATCAACTTTTTAAACTCATAATTCTGCATAAATAAAGCCTAATATTTAATAGTTTTCAATCCTCAAAATCAGTAATTTTGTAGGGCTTTTAAAACTATAAATTATGGATTACAGAATAGAAAAAGATACAATGGGCGACGTTAAAGTACCTGCCGATAAACTTTGGGGAGCGCAAACAGAACGTTCTCGAAATAATTTTAAAATTGGTGCACCTGCATCTATGCCTTTAGAAATTGTTTACGGCTTTGCTTACCTTAAAAAAGCTGCTGCTTACGCTAATTGTGAGCTTAATGTTTTAGCTAAAGAAAAACGTGATTTAATTGCTCAAGTCTGTGACGAAATTTTAGAAGGCAAACATAATGATCAGTTTCCGTTAGTCATCTGGCAAACAGGTTCTGGTACACAGAGTAACATGAATGTGAATGAAGTGGTTGCAAACCGAGCACACCAAATTGCTGGTAAAGTGATTGGAGAAGGTGAAAAAACCATACAACCAAATGATGATGTCAACAAATCACAATCATCTAACGATACTTTCCCAACAGGAATGCACATTGCAGCTTATAAAAAAGTGGTAGAAACTACGATTCCTGGAGTGATTCAACTACGTAATACATTACATAATAAATCTATTGAGTTTAAAAATGTTGTAAAGATTGGTCGTACACATTTAATGGATGCTACTCCACTTACATTGGGTCAGGAGTTTTCAGGTTATGTGTCGCAATTAGATCATGGCTTAAAAGCCGTAGAAAACACTTTAGCGCATTTAAGTGAATTGGCTTTAGGCGGAACTGCTGTTGGAACAGGACTTAATACTCCAGAAGGTTACGATGTCTTAGTTGCTAAATATATTGCAGAGTTTTCAGGTTTACCATTTGTAACGGCAGAAAATAAATTTGAAGCTTTAGCTGCACATGATGCCATTGTAGAAACACATGGAGCTCTAAAACAATTAGCTGTATCCTTAAATAAAATTGCTAACGATGTTAGAATGATGGCTTCTGGTCCACGTTCTGGTATTGGCGAAATCATTATTCCTGCAAACGAACCAGGAAGTTCTATTATGCCAGGAAAAGTTAACCCAACACAATGTGAAGCCTTAACTATGGTTTGTGCACAAGTTATGGGTAACGATGTGGCTGTAACTGTTGGTGGTACACAAGGACATTACGAACTTAATGTGTTTAAGCCAATGATGGCAGCAAACATTTTACAATCAGCTCAACTCTTAGGTGATGCATGTGCAAGCTTTGATGAAAATTGTGCCAGTGGAATTGAACCAAATCATGAAGTGATTAAAGAGTTATTAAATAATTCATTAATGTTAGTTACTGCACTTAACACAAAGATTGGTTATTACAAAGCTGCTGAAATTGCAAACACAGCTCATAAAAATGGTACAACACTAAAAGAAGAAGCTATAAATTTAGGTTATGTTTCTGCTGAAGATTATGACGAATGGGTAAAACCAGAAGATATGGTTGGTAGCTTAAAATAACGATGAAGCGTAATTTATTACCGACAAAATGCGTTTGATGCGAATTAATTAATATATTCGCACAAACAAACTTAATTATCATGAAAAGAACTTTACTTACTTTATTATCAATATTTTGCGTTGCTTTAACTGTAAATTCTCAAACCGTTTGGGCTGCAAAAACAACTATTGATGCAGCTACAGGAAATAACCCTTATACAATAGCGAATGGACTCATAGATGGCGATAGTAATCTCGATATTGTGATAGGTACTGATGAAGATCATATTCTTGTATGGTATAAAGGTAATGGAGATGGCACGTTTGTTAAACAAACTGCTATTACTAATACCTTAATGAATATTGGTGGTATTAAATTGGTTGATTTAAACAACGATGGTGACAAAGATATTCTAGCTGTAGGTTTTGGAGCATATAGTGGTCCTACACTTGCTATGGATTCCAAACTTGTATGGTTTGCAAATAATGGTAGTGGTAGCTTTGGTGCTGAGCAATTAATTACCGATAGTTATGATGGTATGAGCGGACTTTTTGTTGGTGCAATTGATGCTGGTGCAACTCCAGATATTGCTGTTACAGCCTCTGCTGATAATGAAGTTGTATGGTTTTCTAATGATGGCTCCGGAAGTTTTACTTTAGCAGGCACTATAGATAATACATTGACTACACCTGGTGTTGTAAATATGAAAGATATTGATGCAGATGGTGATTTAGATGCATTAATTGCTACTGCTGTTTATGGTGGTGATGTTATTGAAATATTTAGAAATGACCTTGTTCCTGGTGGTGCTGTTGCTTTTGCAAAAGATGCAACATCTGTTGCTACTGGAAAGGAAGGTTTTTTTAATGCTACTTTCGAAGATATAGATGGTGATGCTAATTTAGACATTTTAGCCACAGAAATTTCTTATGGTGGAGGTTCCGGAGGTCAACTTTATTGGTATGAAGACAATGGTGCTGGCTATACAGAAAACACATTTACTACAACGACTAATAATCCTGCTGTGGCTCAATTTAGAGATTTAGATAATGATGGACTAAAAGACATTATCGTTAGTAGTGGTGCATTAGCTGATGTTGCAGATTTAGTTTGGTTTAAAAATAATGGTGCCGGAAGTTTTGGTGCAGAACAAGTTATAAACGACACACAATCTCAAGTATTTGTTTATAATGTTGCAGATTTTGATGGTGATCTAGATTTAGACATTGCAAGTAATGCTTATGGCGCAGACAACTTAAACTATATTGAAAACTTATTAGAAACATTAGGTACTGATAATTTTGATGTTACTTCAATAAAGATATTCCCTAATCCAGCAAGA
Organism: Winogradskyella sp.; assembly: GCF_016744625.1. Classification (GTDB taxonomy): domain Bacteria; phylum Bacteroidota; class Bacteroidia; order Flavobacteriales; family Flavobacteriaceae; genus Winogradskyella. The sequence continues at coordinate 1,507 of NZ_JADGDZ010000137.1, read as the reverse complement.
GATATTTTGAATTTTGAAGGCTTTAATACATCAATTGAAGTATCAATTTTTGATGTCCTTGGAAAAAGCGTTCTAAGTAAATCTCTAAATACAAATGAAACCTTAGACGTTTCTGAATTGGTAAGCGGAATTTATACCATTACAATAAATGGAACATTTGCTTCAAAATTTATAAAGGAATAGATTTTTAAAACTAAAAAATTAAAAGAAAACGTTAGCTTTATAAGGCTAGCGTTTTTTTTTGTTCAAAAAAATCGTAATCTTTACAAAAAGCCAACCATATGTCTATACTTATTACCAACATTAAACAATTACTCCAAGTTCATAAGCATAATCTTACTGTACTAAAAGGTAGCGAGATGAAAAGACTTACTGTAAAAGAGAATGCCTATGTTTATATAGAGCACGATACCATTATAGAATATGGTGACATGAAAAATTGCAAAGGTATTGAAGCAGAAACTGTTATAGATGCTACTGGTAAAATTGTATTGCCGTCTTGGTGCGATTCTCATACACATGTTGTCTATGCTGGTGATAGAACTTCAGAATTTGTAGATCGCATAAATGGTTTAAGCTATGCAGAAATTGCAAATAATGGAGGTGGTATTTTAAATTCCGCAAAACTGCTGCAAAACACATCTGAAGACGATTTATATGAACAGTCTATAAAACGCTTGGATGAACTTATTAAAATGGGAACTGGTGCTGTAGAAATTAAAACAGGTTATGGTTTAACGGTTGAAGCCGAGATGAAAATGCTTCGTGTTATTAAGCGCATTAAGCAAGAAAGTTTGGCCATAATAATTCCGACGTTATTAGCTGCACATGCTATTCCTGAAGCTTTCAGACCTAAAAAAGAAGAGTATATTAAACAGATTACTAAAGAACTTATCCCTAAAGCGGCTGAGTTAAATATAGCACACTATATAGATGTCTTTTGTGAAGAAGGCTACTTTGATATTAAAGACACTGAAGCCATTCTCAAAGCTGGGTTAGAACATAATCTAAGACCAAAAATCCATGTAAATCAATTCAATATTCTAGGTGGAGTTGCTTTAGGTGTTAAGCATAATGCTTTATCTGTAGACCATTTAGAAGAATTAAATGAAGATGATATTAAAGCTCTAAAAAATAGTGACACTATTCCTGTAGCATTACCTGGCTGTTCCTATTTTTTAAGTATTCCTTATACTCCTGCCAGACAACTTATTGATGCTGGATTACCACTAGCTATTGCTACAGACTATAATCCTGGTTCTGCTCCAAGTGGTAACATGAATTTTGTAGTTGGTGCAGCATGTGTAAAACTAAAATTAACTCCAGAAGAAGCCATTAATGCAGCTACAGTAAATGGTGCATATGCTATGGGAATTAGTAATATGTACGGCAGTATTACTAGAGGAAAAAAGGCGAATCTAATTATAACCAAGCCACTAAATGATTATAGTGAAATTCCTTATGCGTTTGCGCATAATCCAGTGGAACAAGTTATTATTAATGGTCA
>NZ_JADGDZ010000039.1 GCF_016744625.1 Winogradskyella sp. | reverse complement strand
CATCTATACCGTAAAATATAGTATAGTTTATACCAGCACCAACGTAAGGTTTGAAATCATCTGCATAAAAATGATATTGTAAATTTAGAGTTGGAGGTAATAACCAAACATGACCTAAATCTGCTGTTGTTCCACCAGCTACGTTTAACTCAACATCGTGCTTAGTTGTTGCTAAAATAAGCTCAGCAGCAATGTTTTTAGTGAAAAAGTACGTGAAATCTAATTCTGGAACAATAGCTGTGTTTATATCAACATCTGCACCAACAATATCATCACCTGGAGATGGAATTACAGAGATTATTCTAAAACGAGCTTGCCATTTACTATAATCATCTGTTGCTTTATCATCTTGTGCATTTAAGCTAAATGTAAAGGCTGTTAATAAAATAAGTAATAATAGATTTTTCATGAGAATTATGTTTTAATTTTCAACAAAAATAGGATGCAAAAAAACCTAAAACACTGACAAAAATCATAGTTCAATTATTATAAAATTTAATGCGATTTTTTAACTAGAAAACATCCCAAATTAACAATCTGTAAAACAGTGAATTACCTGTTAATAAAAAATTATTCGATGAAATGCAGAATAAATTCCAGAATTTAACAGTCTTTTTAACGGATAAATCATTAATTTTATCGAGCTATTTAATTCCAACAGACTTAAGACATCATTGATTCTTGTCTAGTAATCCCTCTACATGTTAGAGAATTACTTTAGCTATTATATTGTCAAAACCCTACTAAAAAAATAAATGGAATTAAATAAATACATAGATCACACACTTCTTAGTGCTTCTGCAACCGAAGCCGATATTCTCAATCTTTGTGAAGAAGCTTTAAAATACAATTTTTATTCAGTTTGTGTTAATAGCAGTTATGTGCCAATAGCAAAACAAGCTCTTGGTAGATCTGACGTTAAGATATGTACTGTAGTTGGGTTTCCTTTAGGAGCAATGTCTACAGAAGCAAAAATGTTTGAAGCAAAAAAAGCTATTGAACAAGGAGCTACAGAAATTGATATGGTGATGAATATTGGTCGTCTTAAGAGTCAAAATCACGTTGCTGTTTTAAAAGATATTAGTAATGTAAAGCGTGCAATTGGTATAGTTCCTCTTAAAGTCATTTTAGAGATTAGTGAACTTTCTAAAAACGAAATTGTAAAAGCTTGTGAAATCTGTATCGATGCAAAAGCCGATTTTGTAAAAACTTCAACAGGTTTCTCTAAAAGTGGTGCAACTCTAACAGCTGTAAAAATAATGAAAAAATCGGTTAAAGATCTTCTAAAAATAAAAGCTTCTGGCGGAATTAGAGATGTTGAAACTGCTTTAAAATATATTGAAGTTGGTGTACATAGAATTGGTGCTTCTTCAGGAGTTGCAATGATGACTAATCAAACTTCACATTCTTCTTACTAATTATAAACACTTTGCTTAACTTTGTAGTATGAGTGTACACATAGGAGCCAAAAAAGGCGAAATCGCAGAAACAATTTTACTACCTGGTGATCCATTACGAGCAAAATGGATAGCAGAAACATTTTTTGAAAACCCTAAATGCTTCAACGAAGTTAGAGGTATGTATGGTTATACAGGCACCTATCAAGGCAAACGTGTTTCTACTATGGGAACAGGAATGGGAGTACCTAGTATTTCAATTTATGCCAATGAATTGATATCTGAGTTTGGTGTAAAAAACCTCATTAGAGTTGGTAGTGCTGGTTCTTATCAAAAAGATGTAAAACTTAGAGATGTTGTTTTAGCTATGGCTGCATCATCAACTTCTGGTGTTAATGAATTGCGTTTTGGTGGTGCTGATTATGCACCTACTGCAGATTTTGGTTTGTTTATAAAAGCTGTTGAAGCGGCTAAAGCAAAGAATATTCCTATTAAAGCTGGTAATGTCTTATCCTCAGATGAATTCTATGAAGATGATATAGAATCTTACAAAAAATGGTCAAAATTTGGAGTGCTTTGTGTAGAAATGGAAGCTGCCGGATTATATACTGTAGCTGCAAAGCATAATGTAAATGCTTTAGCTATACTAACTATTTCTGATTCACTTGTTACAGGTGAAAGTACAACTAGTAAAGAACGAGAGACTACTTTTAAAGGAATGATTGAAATTGCGTTAGAACTCGCTTAATTTTATTTAACAAACTTTTTAAAAAATTACTAATATTCTAGATTATATTTGAGAGTATTAACCAATCAATCTCATCATGAAATCTTTCATCCTAGCGCTATTCCTTTCTTTATCTTTTACAATTTTTACTCAAAACGAGTCTGACAAAACTCAAATAGAAATCACATTAAACAATTACTTAGACGGTTTTTATAATGGTGATACTCTAAAATTAAAAGCTGCCATAAAACCAAGACTTTACAAATTTGGGTATTGGAAAAATAAAGACACTGGTAAGTACAAGTATTCTAATCAAATGACCTATGCTAAAGCGATAAACTATGCAAAGGACGTTTTAGAAAAAAATCAACAACAAGGAGCTGATGTTATCCGTAAAGTCGAAGTTTTAGATATCGGTAATCATATTGCATCAGCAAAAGTTACTGGATTTTGGGGAAATGACTACATGCTTTTATCAAAAGAAGAAGGTAAATGGATGATAGAACAAGTCATTTGGGAAGGTCCTCTAGAAAAGCAAGTTGAACAAAAAACGACAACATATTACCTCATTAGACACGCAGAAAAAGACCGTTCAGATAAAACCAACAGAAATCCACATTTAACAGAAGCTGGTCTAAAACGCGCCAATAATTGGGCGAATGTTTTAAAGGATGTGAAATTTGACTTGGTCTACTCTACCAATTACAATAGAACTAAAGAAACTGCAGCACCAACAGCCAAAGCAAATAATGTAGAAGTAAGTTTTTATGATCCAAGAGACATGAAACTAAAAGAGTTTATAGCCAATACTAAAGGAAAAAAAATACTTGTAGTAGGTCATAGTAACACAACTCCAATGTTTGCAAATGGCTTATTAGGTGATAAAAAGTATGGTATGATTGACGATAATAATAATGCAAATCTTTACATCGTCACAGTAACTGAAGATTCTAAATCTTCAACCGTTTTAGTCGTTGATTAAATCGACCTTTACATTTTCGAGTTCTATTTTAGATAACAATTTTAGTTGATTAGCTTCAAATGCTTTGCCTAATTCGGTAAGCTTTATTTTGGTGTTTTCAGCTTTGTAATTATTGTAATCTACAAAACGTAATCCGTTTACGTAACGCTCATTATATACTTCTCTAAAACGCATTCCTACTCCATCATCTTCATTATATGAGTACGCGAGATAATCTAATTTAAACAACTCTTTATCAATCCAATACACAAAAACATCTTCATAGTCCTCACCTCCACCTTCTTCATTAAAAGTGACTTTGATTTTGTAATAGTCTTTGTTCTTTATTCGTTCTTCATTTAGCAAGCTTTTGTTTACTGCTTTATCGTTTAAACCATAAGGTAATGTTGAAAAATAATGTACAGAGTTTACTGAAGCAATATATTTCACAGCCATAGAATCTTCTACAACTATAGTTTTAAGACCATTAGTTTTCATTTTACCAATTTGCCTTGAGTAACCTTCATTATTCAAATGATCTATGATGAAAATACTATCGGCTTCAATCGAAGTTCTAGATAGTGTAAACTTTCCTTTCTCTCTTGTAGAAGTATAAATTTTCCCTCTAAAATCAAAGTCAATCGCCGACCTTTCAAATTTTTCACCTCCAGAAACTTCAATAGATTTATTGATAATTTCATCAGCAGACAAAGACTTAGCTTCTGGTTCATTTTTGCAGCTTGCAATAGATAGAGCTATAATTATAAAAGATAAATATTTCATAAGTGTATTATAAAACTTAATGGTCGCAAAATTATAAACAAGTTTACACAACCAAGCATTAAATCTGATCATCTTTGCGACTTTGCGTCTTCGCGAGAAAACTTAAAGCTTCGAGCTTCAAAATTTCAACTTTAAAAACTACCTTTGTCACCAATGCAAAAAACAGTTAACATACTTAACAAAAAAGCAAAATTTCAGTACGATATATTAGATAAATATACTGCCGGAATTGTCCTTACTGGAACAGAAATTAAATCCATCAGATCTGGCAAAGCTTCTATTGCCGAAAGTTTCTGTGAGTTTAATGACAGAGAGGAATTGTTTGTTATTAATATGACTGTTGAAGAATATGCTTTTGGAAACTACTATAATCATAAACCAAAAGCAGAGCGCAAGTTACTTCTTAATAGAAAAGAGCTAAAAAAGCTAAAGAAGGAAATGGACGTAAAGGGTAATGCCATTATCCCACTTAAGCTATACATCAACGAAAAAGGTTTTGCTAAACTTATTATTGGATTGGGTAAGGGTAAAAAACTTTACGATAAACGCGAAACGATTAAAGATCGTGACAACAAGCGTGACCTAGATCGTATTAAGAAAAATTTTCGATAAGTTTAAGATTCCTCTAACGACTTCCTTTACATTTTTAATTTATGTTTGAATTTCTATAAGCAACCATTTCAATTTTATTTACGTCTTTATTAATAAGGGCACAAAATTTGTGAACATTAATAAAATTCGTTTCAAAAAATTAATCATCAATCAAACCAATATGAATAAAAATCTACTCAGTTTATTATTTATCGCATTTAGCACAATTGTATCAGCTCAAATTGTTGGCACTATAACAAACACAAAAAGCGAACCGTTACCTTTCGTAAATATTTTAATAGAAAACACCTACAAAGGAACCACTAGTAATGACGATGGTTATTACGAACTTAATATTTCTAAATCAAAAACTTACACAATAGCCTATACCTATTTAGGCTACAAAACGGTAAAAAAGAAAGTTACAATAGATAAATTTCCATATACAATTGATATCGCTTTAGAGGAAGAATCTGTATCTCTTGGAGAAGTTGTGGTTAATTCAGAAGACAATCCTGCAAATGCTATAATTCGCCAAGCCATTGCAAAACGAAAAGAAAATTTAGAAAAAATCAACTCTTTTAAGGCCGATTTTTATTCTAGAGGATTAATTAGAATAAAAGATGCTCCAAAAAAAATATTTGGTCAAGATGTAGGTGATTTAGGAGGAGGCTTAGACTCTACACGAAGTGGAATTATTTACTTATCAGAAACCATTTCAAAAATTCAATATTTAAGGCCTAATAAACTCAAAGAAAAAATTACAGCTTCAAAAGTAAGTGGTGACAACAATGGATTTAGTTTTAATAATGCTATTGATGTCGATTATAATTTCTACAACAATACTATTGAATTTGGCAATGAAATTATCTCTCCTATTGCCAATAATGCATTTAGCTATTACAAATATAAATTAGAAGGTATATTTTATGACGACCGTGGAAACCTTGTTAATAAAGTAAATGTAATTCCTAAGCGTGACAATGATCCTGTTTTTTCTGGAAGTATTTATATTGTTGAAGACCAATGGACAATTTATGGAGTTGAGTTAGATATTACTGGTATACAAGCTCGAGTACCAGCAGCAGACATTCTATCAATAAAACAAACATTTTCTTATTCAGAGGAAAATAGTATTTGGGCTTTAATCTCTCAAAGCCTCGATTTTAAATACAAATTTTTAGGCATAAAAGGAGATGGTCGTTTTACAGCTGTTTATAGTAATTATGAGTTCAATACTGGTTTAACAAGAAAAGATTTCGGTAGAGAAATAGTTGCTTTTGAAGACCAAGCCAATAAAAAAGATTCTCTATTCTGGAACACCATTAGGCCTGTACCATTAACATTAGAGGAACGCACAGATTATGTGAAAAAAGATAGTATTCAGATTGTAAAAGAGTCCAAACCTTATCTAGACTCTATAGATCGCGTAAATAATAAATTTAAGTTAGGAAGTATTCTTGGTTACACATACCAAAACTCTCATAAAGATATTCGTTTAGGCTTCGACATTCCACTTACTGAGATACAATTTAGTACAGTACAAGGCTATACAGCTAAAGCCAACGTATTCTTCACAAAAGATTATGGTGATTTTAAACGCTTTTTTAGAGCGAATGCGAGTTTACAATACGGCTTTTCTGATGAAAGACTAAGAGCAACAGGTTCGTTAACCTATAAGTTTAATAATACATCACGATCGTTCTTAAGGCTGTCTGGAGGTGTTAGCACAGAACAGTTTAATCCTGCTGAGCCTATTACTCCATTTATAAATTCGATAAGCACTTTGTTTTTTGAAGACAACTACATGAAGTTATACGAAAGGAGTTTTGTACAGCTTAATCATTCCGAAGAATTGTTTAACGGCTTTAGATTATACTCGCAGCTGAGTTACGAAAGACGAAAAGCATTATCTAATACAACAGACCAAGTCTATAGAAACGAAGACAATGATGTTTACACAAGCAATAATCCATTAGACGAAACCGCATATGGTATTGCTCCTTTTCAAACACATAACATTTTAAAAGCCAATGTTACTGCTCAGATTAACTTTGCACAAGAATACTTAAGTTATCCTGATAGCAAATTTAATATAGGGAATAGCGCATATCCAACATTATTCTTAGCATACGAAAAAGGCTTCAGAGCTACTAATAGTGATTATAACTTTGACCAAATAAAAGCACGTCTTACACAGTCTTTTAACATTAAAGACAAAGGTCGTTTTAGATACAATTTAAAAGCTAGTAAGTTTTTTAATGCAGATGATATTGCTTTTATAGATTACCAACATTTTAATGGTAACCAAACACATATCAGTACAGAAGGAAATTACACCAATGTATTCAATAACTTAGGTTATTATGCTGGTAGCACAAATGATGCTTATTTTGAAGCACATACAGAACACGATTTTAATGGTTTTCTTTTAGGAAAAATACCATTACTAAATAAACTCAACTTCAACTTGGTAGTTGGTGCACATCTATTGGCAACACCAGATTTTAGTCCATACCAAGAATATACTGTTGGTATTGATAACATTGGTTGGGGAAAATGGAGATTCTTAAGAGTAGACTATGTGAGATCTTACCAAAGTGGATTTCAAAGTGATGCAATTTTGTTTGGATTGAAATTCTTTTAACTTTATAACATGAAAAAACTACTTATTGTTTTATTCCTATCCACTTTAGGATTAAGCGCACAGGACACTAAAGACTACTCAGAACAAGTAGCCACGTTAGACAGCACCATTGAAACCTTATATGCAGTAATCTCTGGAGACAAAGGTGTAGAACGCAATTGGGATTTATTTAGATATTTATTCTACAAAGACGCGAAACTCATCCCTTCTGGTAAAAACAAAGAAGGTAAACACACAGCACGTTTTATAACACCAGAAGATTACATAAAGTCTTCAGGGAAATGGTTATTCGAAAATGGGTTCCACGAAGTTGAAATGAGCAGAAAAACACAAACCTTTGGAAATATCACACAAGTCTTCAGTACTTACGAATCTTTTAAAAGTAAAAATGACACTGAGCCTTTTATGAGAGGCATCAACAGTATTCAATTAATGAATGATGGTGAGCGTTGGTGGATTATTAATATTTATTGGATGCAAGAATCTAAAGAAAATCCAATTCCTGAAGAGTATTTACCGAAGAACTGATAACTGTAATCTGTCATTTTTGCGAAGGCAGACAAACCTTTAGGTTCAGCGTAGCTAATCCTTATACCAAAAACTGGATTCCGTACCAAGTGCAGAATGACAAAACCAATATTACGAGTTTATCAAACTTTTCTTAAACCAATTTGAGTTCTAACTTATACGCCTTACTTTTATCAAACGTTTTATAAAAACCATCATAACATGACATTTTCTTTCAAACAAAATTCAATATTAACTCTAGCATTAGCCTTTTCTATTTTCAGTTGTGCACAACAAGCGCCTGAAAAGACTACACCTATTTTCAAAGATGGTGAAGCTCAAATAGTGGATGCCTTTAAAGATTCAGACAAATGGCTTCGTCACGATTTATGGGTTGAAACAGAATTTGATACTGATGGAGACGGTGAACCAGACAGAATGCATGTTGCCGTAACACGACCAGAACAAACCGAAACTGAAGGCTTAAAACTGCCAATAGTTTATGTCTCTAGTCCTTATTTCGCAGGCGTTGCAGGTGATGCGCCAGGAACCATGTGGAATGTAGAACACGAGTTGGGAGATATTGGTGAAGACCGTTTTCACCCAGAAGTAACACGTCGTGGTCAACGACCAATCATTTCAAACTCGCATATTAGAAAATGGGTACCAAGAGGATATATTGTGGTTCACTCTTCATCACCAGGAACAGGGTTATCAGATGGTGCACCGACAATTGGTGGAAAGAATGAATCTCTAGCACCAAAAACTGTTATTGATTGGTTGTGTGGACGTGCAAAAGGCTACACAGAACGAAATGGAAATGAAGAAGTAAAAGCATTTTGGTCAACCGGAAAAATAGGCATGACTGGTACGTCTTATAACGGAACCATTCCTTTAGCGGCTGCAACAACTGGAGTTAAAGGTTTAGAAGCTATCATTCCTATTGCACCAAACACATCATATTATCATTATTACCGCTCTAACGGTTTAGTACGTTCACCAGGTGGTTATTTAGGAGAAGATATCGATGTGCTATATGATTTTGTACATAGTGGTGACGAAGATAAACGTGCGCACAATAATAAAGTGGTACGTGACACCGAAATGATGGATGGCATAGACAGACAGACTGGTGATTTAAATGCCTTTTGGTCTGGTAGAGATTATCTCAATCAAATGGATCATATGAAGGCAGCCTTACTAATGTCTCATGGATTTAACGACTGGAATGTGATGCCAGAACATAGTTACAGAATCTATAAAGCAGCAAAAGAAAAAGGTTTACCAACTCAAATCTATTATCATCAATTAGGACATGGAGGTCCACCTCCAACGTCAATGATGAATCGCTGGTTTACGAAATATCTTCACGGTATAGATAATGGTATAGAAAAGGAAAAAAACAAAGCTTATATCGTTAGAGAACATGACGACAGATTACAACCAACTGCATATTTAGATTATCCGAATCCTGATGCGAGAGAAGTGACTTTAAACATAACTCCTGGAGGAATGACAACTGGAGGTTTAACACTTAATGAAAGTATCGAAACTGGAGAAACACTCGTAGATGATGTATCTATTTCTGGAAGTGAACTTGCAAAAGCTACAAACTCAAAGCATCGATTGCTTTATGTGACTCCAAAATTAACTGGTGATCTACATATTTCTGGTGTATCTAAAATAAGTATAACATTATCTAGTAACAAATCAGCAGCCAATCTATCTGTTTGGCTTGTCTCACTACCTTGGCAAGAAGGAAAAGAGGTTAAAATAACTGATAACATTATAACACGTGGTTGGGCTGATCCAAAAAATTATAAGTCGTTAACTGATGAAGAAGATTTAGTTCCTGGAAAATTTTATACAGTGACTTTTGATTTACAACCAGATGATCAAATCATTAAAGCTGGACAACAAATAGGGCTAATGATTTTCTCTAGTGACCAAGAATTCACATTACATCCAAAGTCTGGTACACAATTGACTATAGCACTAGATAAAACTAAATTGACACTACCAATTGTTGGTGGTGAAGAAGCCTATACTAAATTCACGAATTAATTTTTAATTAATTTGAACATTTGTTTAGACGTTTCGCTTTCAATAGTTAAAAAGTAAATACCGGATTGTAGTGATGCCGTATTTATGTTGTTTGAATTAATCTGGATTTCAATTTGTTTTCCCATGACATCTAACATCAGATATTTCAAATTCATAGTATTAGTCTCAACTGTTAGCATCTCAGAAAACGGATTAGGATAAACACTAGCAAAAACAGGTTCAACATTTGAAATACTCAATACATCAAAACAATTAGGGTTTATTGTAGGTTCTGTCATAAAAGCTCCATTGTTAACATACCAATTTTGCCACTCACCTCCACTTCCCGTTTGCCAATCTGACAAGTCGAAATAATTTTCACCAGTGGTCATTCCTGGAACTTTATAGACTTTTAAGGCTTCGTTATTTCGCTGCCAGTTTAATGGATTTCCAGAAGCACAATTTTCAGGCAAATAATCTATAGTACAATTCGTTTGAATGAAAAAGGCGTGTTCTTCATAATTTGGGTAATCACCAAAGACATAGGCTTTTCCATCTGAGTCTACGCAAACTGCTGTATATTCATTACATGCAATCCCAAATGCTCTTGAAGAATTATCTGTAGCATAACGTGCTAAAAATGTACTATGTCTTCCTCTTCTATCTGGATCATCATAATGCGTATCTGTAATCACATCTTCTAAAAATGGAATCTCTAAAAAATCATTATAACCCAAAGTCATTCTAGAATGAAAAGGATTGTTCAATGCTTGTGCATTTGTTATCGTCCCATTTTGTGCAGAAAAATAAGCACTTCCAAAAATTGCCATTCCAGCGCTTGTGCCTCCAATAACTCCTCCTTTAACGTTCACAAAATTATTTAACGCATCTTCTAAAGCATTGTCCTTAAAATAACTCACATAATTATATTGATCACCTCCTGCAAACCAAATAGCTTCTGCATTTTGCACTTTCTCTAAAACATAAGTACTGGTTGCACCTACTTCACTATTTATTACAAATGTGGTCACCGAATTTATAGTTACACCCAATTCTGAATAGAAGTAATCATTATAACCATTACTACCAGAAGCTCTTAATACGACTACATCTCCTCCATTAGCTTTATTTAAGAACCAAATCATAGCTTCATCGCTTTCGCTTGCTCCTCCCATAAGACAAATTCCAGAGCTTGGATTAACAGCCAAATCTGTAGAATTACCTGTAGCATATTCTGTGTAGCCTTGGGAAAATCCAATCTGTATAGACAGGATAATTAGTAATGTAATTTTCTTCATTTTATAGCTTCTATTTTGAATGTCCTTTAGAACTTACAAACTCCTTAAATAAGAATTGTTCAATTTGCTCTTCAGATGGCAAATTAGGCAATAAGGAATCACTCATTCCAACTGGTGAGTAAAAATATGATTTCCAGACTGCTCTATGTTTTGTAAAAAAAATGTTTACTACCAAATTAATCATGTTCATATACACCAATCCAAAACTTAGTAACGAGTAATATGATTAAAACAAAAACTATTGATGCAAACTTCTTCATCACTTAATAAAAGAAACTTAATTTTTATCCTCTAGTAAAGGCACAAATCTAAATTCACCAAACTCATGTTTTTCAAATTCCTTTAGTCCTTTTCTAATAAACATAGTCATAGTTTGTACATCATCACCAACAGGAATAACCAACCGTCCACCAATTTCTAATTGACTTAATAAAGGATTAGGCACAAATGGTGCACCAGCAGTAACAATAATACTTTTAAAAGGAGCTTCATCTGGCAAGCCTTTATAACCATCACCAAAAATGAGTTTCTTAGCTCTATACCCTATTTTTGGTAAGAACTTTGACGTCTTTTTAAATAGTTCTTGCTGACGTTCTATACTATACACCTTCGCTCCAAGCTCAATCAAAACTGCGCATTGATAACCGCTTCCTGTACCAATTTCCAAAATTTTATCACCTGTTTTAACTTGTAATAATTCAGATTGAAAAGCAACAGTATAAGGTTGAGAGATTGTTTGGTCCGCTCCAATAGGAAATGCTTTATCTACATAAGCATGATCTATAAAACCCGAATCCATAAATAAATGCCTCGGAATTTTACCAATCGCCTTTAAAACGCCGTTATCTTTTATTCCTTTTTTTATTAGTGTATCCACCAATTTTTGGCGCATGCCTTGATGCTTAAATGTATCTTTCAAAAGCGTAGTTTAGTTTACGCTAAATTAATTTAAAGAAGAACAAGTTCAAAGGAAGAAATTAAACTTTATTTAATTAACGATTTCGCAGTATTTTATATTTTCTTTTTTTAAATTTCTGATTCAAAACGACTATTTTTGTTAAAAACTTAAAAACATGCTAAAAGCTGGTGTTCTTGGTGCTGGTCACCTTGGTAAAATTCATCTTAGACTACTTAATCAATCTAAAAAATATGAGCTCGTAGGATTCTACGATGCTGATCCAGAAAATGCAAAACTTGTGGTTGCAGAATTTGGATATACATATTTCGATACCATTGATGCCTTAATCGAAGCCGTAGATGTTGTAGATATAGTAACTCCTACCCTTTCGCATTACGATTGTGCAAAAAAAGCTATAAAAAAAGGGAAGCATATCTTTATAGAAAAACCAATTACAAATACTGTTGAAGAAGCTGAAACGATTAGAACTTTAGTTGCTGAATATGGTGTAAAAGGACAAGTTGGACATGTAGAGCGTTTTAATCCGGCTTTTAATGGAGTAAAAGATCAGATTAAAAATACGATGTTTATAGAATGTCATAGACTCGCAGAGTTTAATCCTCGAGGCACAGATGTACCAGTAGTTTTAGATTTAATGATTCACGATATAGATATTATTCTTAGCGTTGTACAATCTCCTGTTAAACATGTATCTGCTAGTGGAGTTTCTGTGGTAAGTGACACACCAGATATTGCTAATGCACGTATCGAATTTAAAAATGGTTGTGTTGCAAATCTAACTGCAAGTCGTATTTCATTAAAGAATATGAGAAAGACACGTTTCTTCCAAAAAGATGCATACATCTCTGTAGATTTCTTAGAAAAGAAATGTGAGGTTGTAAAGATGAAAGATGCACCAGAAAATCCTGGTGACTTTGATATGATACTTCAAAATGCTGAAGGTATTAAAAAGCAAATCTATTTCGATAATCCGGTAATTGAAAATAACAACGCCATTTTAGACGAGTTAGAAACCTTTGCAGATGCAATTAACAACAATACAAAACCAATTGTAACTTTACATGATGGTACAGAAGCATTGCGAGTAGCTACAATGATTATCAATCAGTTTTAACTAACTTAATAGAAAATGCCAATTCGAGTAATTTCGAAATATCGAAATTGTATCGAGAACTCATCTTTAATAAATTACCTAAGACACTTCGACAAGTTCAGAGTGACAAAAAAATATAAAAATGAAAAACATAGCAGTTATAGGAGCAGGAACCATGGGAAATGGTATAGCTCACACTTTTGCACAATCTGGATTTAAAGTTCAGCTTATAGATATTAGTAAAACCTCTTTAAAACGTGGTATTGACACTATTGCAAAGAATTTAGACCGTATGGTCACAAAAGAAAGAATCATGGAAGCTGACAAAGCTGCAACTTTAGAAAACATAACAACCTTTACATCTATTCCTGAAGGAGTTGAACATGCTAGTTTAGTTGTTGAAGCTGCTACTGAAAATGTAGATTTAAAACTAAAAATATTTAAACAATTAGATGAAGCTTGTAGCAAAGACACCATCTTAGCAACTAATACATCATCAATATCTATTACTCAAATTGGTGCAGTAACCTCTAGACCAGATAAAGTTATAGGTATGCATTTTATGAATCCTGTGCCTATTATGAAATTGGTAGAGATTATTCGTGGTTATAATACCAGTGATGAAGTAACTAACACCATCATGGAATTATCAAAGACTTTAGGCAAAGTTCCAACTGAGGTAAATGATTATCCTGGTTTTGTTGCTAACCGAATATTAATGCCAATGATTAATGAATCTGTTGAGACACTTTACAATAATGTAGCTGGTGTTGAAGAAATAGATACCGTTATGAAATTAGGTATGGCACATCCAATGGGACCATTACAATTAGCCGATTTTATTGGTTTAGATGTATGTTTATCTATTCTCAATGTAATGTATGATGGTTTTAAGAATCCAAAATATGCACCATGTCCTCTACTTGTTAATATGGTAAGAGCTGGTAAGCTTGGTGTAAAATCTAGTGAAGGTTTTTACGATTATTCTGAAAGTAGGAAAGCAGAAAAAGTTTCTAGCCAGTTTTTAAAATAAAAAATGGCAAAAATAATTCCATTTAAAGCGGTTAAACCAACAAGAGCAATTGTAGGTCTTGTAGCTGCACGTCCATACCAAAGTTACACAGTTGATGAACGAGAGTCTCGCATGGATTACAATCCGTTTAGTTTTCTTCATATTGTAAATCCTGGTTATAAATATGATCAAATTATAACTGGTGAAGAACGTTATAAACTGGTTAAAAATCGTTATTCTGAATTTAAAGAAGATGGTGTTTTTCTTACTGATGAAACACCTTCATTATATGTTTATAAAATTGTAAATAGACATGGTCAGGAATTTAATGGCATTATAGCAGCAACAAGTGCTGAAGATTACGAAAACGATATTATAAAGAAACACGAAGATACTATTGTTAAACGTGAGCAAACTTTTAAATCGTACGTACAAACTGTAGGTTTTAACGCTGAACCTGTACTCCTTACCTATCCTGATAATGATATCATATCAAACATTATTAAAGAAGCTCAAAAAGAGCATGCTGAGTTTGAGTTTACAATGACTTATAGAGATACTCATTATTTATGGAAGATAGATAATGATAATACTATTGCTACAATTCAGAATGAATTTAAGCAAATGAAAACCATTTATATCGCAGATGGTCATCATAGATCTGCTTCATCTTATTTATTGTATAAAGACGAAAAGGAGAAAAACCCAAACCATAATGGAAATGAATCGTATAATTTCTTTATGTCGTATTTAATACCAGAATCTGATTTGGTTATTCATGAATTTAGTAGACTTATTAAAGATTTAAATGGTTTAACTAAGGAAGATTTTTTAATAAAACTTGATGCAGCTTTCCGAATTAAAAATAGAGGTTTAATTCCTTATCATCCATCTAAACCACACCATTTTAGCATGTATTTAGATGGTGATTTTTATTCGTTATACTTACGAAAAACGGATTACGAGTTTAATACAGCTTTAGATAAATTAGACGCACAATTATTGTACAAAACCATACTTCAGCCTATATTAGGAATCGATGATTTACGACACGATAGTCGCATAGAATATGTAAACGGAAGACACGAAATGGTTACCATTAAAACCAGTGTAGATAGTGGAGACTTTGTGGTTGGCTTTGGTATGTGTCCTTCTAACGTTAAGCAAATGAAACAGATTGCAGATGAAGGCTTAAAAATGCCTCCAAAAAGCACTTACATTTTACCAAAATTAAGAAGCGGAATTACGATTTATGAGTATTAGCGAGAATCTTCAAAACATAAAATCAAGTCTACCCGAAAACGTCACCTTAGTTGCCGTTTCTAAAACAAAACCTATTAGTGATTTAATGAAAGCATACAATGCTGGTCAACGCATTTTTGGAGAAAACAAAATCCAAGAAATGGCTGAGAAGTATGAAGCAATGCCAAAAGATATTCAATGGCATATGATTGGGCATGTACAGCGTAACAAAGTAAAATACATGGCTGAGTTTGTAAATCTAATTCATGGTGTTGACAGCTATAAATTACTAAAAGAAATTAATAAACAGGCTAATAAGCACGATAGAACTATTGATTGTTTGCTTCAAATTAAAATCGCAGAAGAAGATAGTAAATTTGGGATGTCTGCAGAAGACGCTTCTATTCTACTTCAATCTAATGAGTTCTCTGAATTAAACAATGTAAATATTATTGGTGTTATGGGAATGGCAACATTTACAGATAATAAAAAACAAGTTGAAACAGAATTTAAATTTCTTAAATCTATTTTTGATAACCTCAAAACTCTAAATTCTAAACTCTTAACTATAAGTATGGGAATGAGTAGAGATTATAAGTTAGCAATTGATTGTGGAAGCACAATGATTAGAGTTGGAAGCAGTATTTTTGGAGTTAGAAATTATCAATAGTTTTCTTACGTTAAAGCTTATACTTTTTTAACTTAGTGCTTTTAAATTAAACTTCAAATTTCAGAGTTATATACGCAATAGTAGACATAGAAACCACAGGTGGTAAATACAATGAAGAAGGCATAACGGAGATTGCGATTTATCAGTTTGATGGCCATGAAGTTACAGATCAATTTATTTCTTTAGTCAATCCAGAACGCGATATTCAACCATTTGTAGTTAATCTTACTGGTATTAACTCTAACATGCTTAAGAATGCTCCAAAATTTTATGAGGTAGCAAAAAGGATAGTAGAAATAACAGAAGGCTGTATAATTGTTGCTCACAATTCCTCTTTCGATTACAGAATTCTTAAAACAGAATTTAAACGTTTAGGTTTCCCATTTAAACGCAAAACCCTTTGTACTGTAGAACTTTCGAAGAAACTAATTCCAGACATGGAGTCTTATAGTTTAGGAAAATTAGCACGTGCACTTGGCATTCCTGTAAGTGATAGACATCGCGCAAATGGAGATGCTATGGCTACAGTGAAATTATTTAAAATGCTGTTGCATAAAGATTTAGAAAAAGTCATTATTAAGGATGCTGTAAAAGTTGAACAAAAATCTAACCTTGCTCCTAATCTTAAACAAATTATTGAAGAGCTACCTTCGGATACTGGTGTTTATTATATTCATAATGAAAATGGTGAAATCATTTATATCGGAAAGAGTAAAAATATAAAAAAGAGAATCACTCAGCATTTTACGAATAAGAGTTCAAAATCTAAGAAAATTCAGAAATTAGTTAGAGCAGTTACATATGAAAAAACTGGTAGTGAATTAGCTGCCTTATTGAAAGAAAGTGAAGAAATAAAAAAAAACAAGCCCTTTTTTAATAGAGCTTTAAGACGTACCATATTTACTCATGCGCTTTATAATTTTAAAGATAAAAATGGTTATATAAATTTAAAAATAGACAAGGCAAATGCAAACGGTAATGAATTACCCATTACAACATTTAGTACTAGGTCTAGTGGAAAGCATTTTATGTTTAAGGTCGTTGAGGATTATAACTTATGCCAGAAGCTCACAGGTTTATACACTACAAAAACAAGTTGCTTTAAATACGATGTAAAAGAATGCCTTGGAGCTTGTATTACTGAAGAATCTTCAGAGGAATACAATAAGCGCGTCAATTCTTTAATTAATAAACATAACTATGAAAATAAGAATATGCTTATTATAGATAGAGGTCGTGATATAGAAGAAAAAAGCGTGTTTTTAATTGAAAATGGCATCTTTAAAGGCATGGGCTTTTTCGACTTAAATCATCAGATTAATAATAGAGACGTATTACAATCTCTAATTACTCCAATGACAAACAACAAGGACAATCAGCATATTATTCAAAGTTATATGCGTCGAAATAAAAGATTAAGAATTATTGAATTACAAAACGAATGAAATTAAACTTATTCCTGCTTGCCTTTTCTATTTCTATCTTTAGCATAGCACAAGATTTTAAAATTGCAATGCCTGTCTCAAAAGATGATTTAAAAAAAAATTATTACGAAAAAGACTCAACAGCAAACGCCTTAGTTATTTATGATTATGGTAATAGTTTTGTGGACAAAGAAAGTTTCTGGTTAAGAGTACAAGTAAAGCAGAAAACAAAAATCTTACGGACAGACGGAATAGAAAGAGGTGAAATTGAAGTAAAGCTATACAAAGGCAAATCATCAAAAGAACGAATAAAGGATATAAAAGGTGCAACTTATAATCTGGTAAATGGAGAGATTGTAAGAACACCATTAACTTCTAATGCTATTTTTAGAGAGGAAAACGAAAAATATACCTTAGTAAAGTTTGTATTACCAAATGTAAAAGTAGGAAGTGTCATTACTTACAGTTATGAAACACAATCTCGCTTTTTGCAAAAGTATCAACCTTGGTATTTCCAAGGATCTGATCCAGTCTTATATAGTGAGTATAATACCAGTATTCCAGGTAATTATGAGTATAATATTAAACTCGTTGGTTCTCTACCTTTGGTTACTAATGATAATAGTATAGAAAAAAACTGCATTGATTTATATAGTGGAGGTGGCGCAAATTGTACTATATCTAAATATGCTATGGAAAACATTCCTGCATATAAACCAGAAGGTTTTACAACTACAGCATTAAACTATACAGCAAGGATAGAATATGAATTGAGTGTTGTTAACGGTTTTGATGGTAGTATAGATAAAATCACAAAAACTTGGAGTGATGTTGATAAAGAATTAAAGACCGATTCTGATTTTGGTAAGCAAATCAGTAAAAAAAGTCTTGTAAAGAAAGTTTTACCTATAGAAATCAGTTCTATTAATAATGATTTATCCAAGGCTAAAGCCATATATCAATTTGTATTAGACAATTATAAATGGAATGGGAAATCTGAACGTTATGATGTTTCAATTAAAACGTTGCTGAAAGAAAAAGTTGGTAGTGCCTTTGAAATCAATTTATTATTAGAAAACCTTTTAACGAGTAATGGTTTTAAAGTATTCCCTGTGTTAATGTCAACTCGTGCCAATGGTCTTGCAACGAAGGTTTACCCAGTCCTTACTGACTTTAACTATGTAATTTTGCAAACGAAAATTGATGATGAAAACTACTTTTTAAATGCAACAGATCCGTATTTATCGTTTGGTGAATTGCCCTTTAGATGCTTAAACCAGTATGGAAGACTCATAGACTTTGAAAATGGTAGTTATTGGGAAAGCGTTGAAGCCGATGGATTTTCGTCTCGACAGCACAGAGTAAAATTATCTTCTTTTGAAGATGACACCTTTTCTGGTATTATTGAAAGTAAGTTTCTTGGATATCACTCGCATAATGCAAAAAAGAAGTTTGATGAAAATCCACAAAATTATAGGGAACAAAAAATCAATGAATATTCTGGTATTGAAATAGAAGACCATGAAGTTCTAGATTTTGATAAAACTAACATTGATTTTGGTGAAAAGATTACCATAAGCATGGAACCTGAATTTATTGGAAATAAAATCTATCTCAACCCTTTCTTGATTAAATTTTTTGAAGAGAATCCATTTAAATTACAAGAACGTACATACCCAATCGATTTTGGTTATAAGGATTCTTATAACTATGTTATGAAAATAGACTTAAAAGACAAATTAAAGGTTTTAGAAATACCAGATGCTATAAACTATTCCTTGCCAAAAAAATCTGGTTCTTTCATTTTTAATGTTGAAAATAAAGACAATCAAATCACTCTATACTTTAGAGTAAAATTCAACCATGCTATCTATCCATCAGAATTTTATAGTTACCTAAAAAACTTTATGAATAAAGTCGTTGAGACACAAAAAAATACTGTTATAGTATTAGAGAAACAATAGCTTTACTTTTCGTACTTTTAAAAAATGGAATCAGAACACAAACGTAGTTGGAAGGCCAAACTTCATGAAATTATTTATGAAGCAGATACTCCTGCTGGGAAGTTGTTCGATGTTATCCTTCTTATTGCTATTCTAGCCAGTATTTTATTAGTAATGCTAGAAAGTGTGAATAGTATTGCTGAAGAGCATCTTAGTCTTTTAAATGTTTTAGAATGGATAATCACTATTTTATTTACTATTGAGTACATTTTAAGAATTATAACTGTAAAACAACCCTTAAAATACGTAACAAGTTTCTACGGAGTTATTGATTTACTATCTACTATACCTAAATACTTATCGCTAATATTTGTTGGTACACATGCTTTAGTAGCTTTAAGAGCGTTACGTTTACTGAGAGTTTTTAGAATTTTAAAGTTAGCGCGTTATATGGGTGCTTCTAACCAATTAGCAGGTGCTATTAAAGCAAGTAGAGCAAAAATTGCAGTGTTTTTATTTGCTGTAGTTATTGCTTCCATCATTTTTGGGACTATAATGTATTTGGTTGAAGGCGAAGAGAATGGGTTTACTAATATACCTAAAAGCGTGTATTGGTGTATTGTAACGATGACTACGGTTGGTTTTGGAGATATTGCTCCACAGACTCCATTAGGACAATTTATTGCAGCTATAATTATGATTATGGGATACGGAATCATTGCAGTACCAACAGGTATAGTATCTGCAGAATATACCAAAGCAACTGGAAGCAAAGAAAAAATATCAGATGAGGAGCATGAACAATTAAAATCCGTAATACTTAATACGCAATGCTGTGTCAATTGCTTAGCCGAAACGCATCAAGATAATGCTGAATTTTGTCATAAATGTGGCTGTAAATTGCATCATGACTAATATACTTATATCAATTGTTGGCCCAACAGCTATTGGCAAAACTGAGCTAAGCATTAAATTAGCTGAACATTTTAATTCTGAAATTATTTCAGCAGATTCTCGTCAATTTTATAAAGAAATGAATATTGGTACAGCTGTACCTTCTAAAGAAGAACTAAATGCAGCCAAACATCATTTCATTCAGCATAAATCTATTGAAGAAGACTATAATGTTGGTGATTTTGAGCGTGAAGCCATTTCTAAAATAGACCAACTACATCAAAAAAATCCAATCGTTGTAATGGTTGGAGGTTCTGGTTTATATGTAAAAGCTGTAACTAAAGGACTCGATTGTTTTCCTGAGGTAGATTCTAATATTAGAGCACAACTTAATAATCAATTTGAAGAAAAAGGCATAACGGCATTGCAAGAACAGCTAAAAGCACTAGATTTTAAAGCATATAATACCGTCGCTATTGATAATCCACAGCGTGTTATTAGAGCTTTAGAAATTTGTATTGGTACAGGTAATCCTTATTCTTCTTATTTAACGAATCCAGAAAAAAATCGTGAGTTTAAAACTATTTCTATAGGACTAGATGCTGAACGTTCAATCATCTATGACAGAATCAACCAACGTGTTAATATAATGATTGAAAATGGATTATTAGAAGAAGTAAAAGCTTTGATTTCTTCAAAACATTTAAATGCATTAAATACTGTTGGCTATAAAGAACTATTCAATTTTTTTAAAGGAAATTCTACCTTAGAATTTGCCATTTCAGAAATTAAAAAGAATACAAGACGTTTTGCGAAGCGTCAACTTACTTGGTTTAGAAAAAATGAATCTATTATGTGGTTTGATTATGAAACTGATGCCGATGAAATAATAAAATATTTAAGCTCTCATATTAAGTAACAAATCATTTTTAGTTGGCCTTTTTCAAATCCAACTCCTTGTTTTCAAATAGTAGATAACCTATAAGGGTGAAGATAAAAACACCTAATCCATCCGCTATTAAGTCCGCAATATCTATTGTACAGTTAGGTAAAAATCCTTGACTCAATTCCTCTAAAATAACAAACACAGAAACAAGAACTGTTCCAAGAGGTAATTTTTGCCATATCGTTATTGATTTGAATCTTAATGCGAAGTTTATGAGTAATGCTAAAATTCCGAAAAGAAAAAAATGTCCTAATTTATCTCCATTAGGTATTATACTTACAATGTCAAAAAAAACATTACTCTTACCTGTATCAGCGGAATAAATAATCCATAGTATAAAAAAAAAGAATGCAATTACTATTCCTTGTAAAGACTTACTCATAAATATGTATTCTATTAAACAAAGAGGGTCTTTATAATGTATTCTGAACTGTTATTTAAAGCGTATTCGAGAGGTATAAATTTACTTAATACATTTCGACTACGCTCAATATGACAGATTAACTAAAAAGAGGCTTTTTGATAGCCTCTTTAAACTTTTTGTATAGTAGTTATGCCTTAGCATTAATTACCAATCTAAAACCTTCACCATGAATGTTTAAAATCTCTACATTAGGATCTGGCTTTAAATATTTACGTAACTTCGCAATATATACGTCCATGCTACGAGATGTAAAATAATTATCATCTCTCCATATTTTAGTTAATGCTAATTCTCTTGGCATTAAGTCATTTTCATGTAATGCTAATAAACGTAATAATTCATTTTCTTTTGGTGACAGCTTTGACGGATCACCTCCATCAAATTTTAAGAAACGGAGTTTTGAATTTAAATCAAAACGTCCTATCTTAAATTCAAATTGCTTACTATCAGCAACAGTGTCTGTTGCTTTACGCTGAATGATAGCTTTTATTTTCATCAATAAGACTTCACTATCAAATGGTTTATTAAGATAATCATCCGCGCCTACTTTATACCCTTTAAGCACATCTTCTTTCATCGCCTTAGCGGTTAAGAAAATAATAGGTACGTCGGTATTTTTTTCACGGATTTCTTTAGCCAAAGTAAATCCATCTTTATATGGCATCATTACATCTAAGATGCAAAGATCGTAATCGTCTTTTTTGAACTTTTCAAAACCTTCCATTCCGTTTTTGGCGTGGACAACGTCGTAATCGTTCATCATTAAATAATCCTTTAAAACTGTTCCAAAATTTGGATCGTCTTCAACCAAAAGAATTTTCTTGTTTTGCTCTTCCATAATTCGTTTTTATGATATTAACGGCAATTTTATAATAAAAGTACTGCCTTCTCCTTTTTCACTTTCTACTGATATATGACCTTGATGATCATCTACTATTCTTTTTACATAAGCCAAACCTAGCCCATGTCCTTTTACATTGTGTACATTACCTGTATGTTCTCTATAAAATTTTTCGAACACACGCTTGGCAACTTGTTTTGGCATTCCATTACCTTGGTCTGCTATTTTTAATATGATGCTATTTCCAATATTTTCAGTATATACATCAATCTTTGGTGCATCGTCTGAGTATTTAATTGCATTATCTAATATATTAACAATCACATTGGTAAAATGTGTTTCGTTTGCTAAAACTGATGACTTATCAGCATCTAAATGCATGTTTACAAATCCTTGTCGATCCTCTACAATCAACTGAACATGAGTTAAAGCATCTTCGACTAAGTCGTGTAACTTTAAACGTTCCTTACTAATATTAAGCTCATTTTTTTCTAACTTAGAAATACGTAGCACATTTTCTACTTGTGCATGCATTCGTTTATTTTCTTCCTTTATCATTCCTAAATAACGCTTCACCTTTTCTTGGTCATTTATTATTTTAGGATTTTTTATTGAGTCTAAAGCCAAATTAATTGTTGCAATTGGTGTTTTAAACTCATGTGTCATATTATTAATAAAATCTGTTTTTATCTGTGATATTTGACGTTGTTTTATCAACTGATAAATTGCACTAGAATACGCGATGATGATGACACTTGTAAACAATATTGAGAGTAAAATCATCCATAAGATAGAGGACAATAAATACTTTTTTCTGTCTGGAAAATCTACCCAAAGATTATAACTACTTTCATTATTATTATCTAAAAATATCGGAACCCCATGAAAAGCATTGCTTTTTTCAAAATTCTGAGTTTGTACTTTAGTCGCCAAATCATCATCATAAATCGCAAATTCAAATTTTAAATTTACTCCTTCTCCTTTTAGTTCTCTTTTAAGAAAAGCCTCTACTTGCAAAGGTGTAACACGTTTATAAATAGGTATGTCCTTTTCTTTTAGCAAAGTTTTAAATGTATTTTCATATAGCTGTTTTCTAAGTTCAGGTAAAGAAGAATACTCTACTAAGGTCTGCTGTGGTTTAATATCTAGATTTCCATCTAAACTTGTATTACTGTATATCTCAGTAACACGCTCATTAGTTAAATTACTAATTGTTATACTGTCTGCATCAATTTCAAAGAACAAAGATGGCACCTTAAAACGCTCTTCTAAAACCGTATTACGATGTATTATGGTTTTATCATTAACATCGTCTTGAGTGGTTATATAAAGTTGCTGAATAACCGTTGAATCTGGTTCTTTACCTTGAGCTATTAAGGGTTGAATCTTAACATAATAATTTCTCAATTCCATTGCTTCAATATCTCTCGATACAAAACTCAACGCTCTCTTTACACTTAACGTAAAATTCTTCTCCTCATTTTCTATACTATTATTGATGAAAAAGGATTGAACGAAAATTATACCAATCAGTGATAAACTCATTAATACCACTAATAAGACGAATAGCTTTTTGCCCATCAGTCAAATTTAACATTTTAACATTTAGCACAAATTAGCTTTAACCTTACATTAACAAAAGAAATCGTTAATCTTTTTTATTGATGATTTGAAGTATTTGATGATGAATTTCTTCAGCTTGACTCTTTGCTGTATCTAAATCATTGTTTGTAATGACGAAGTCAGATTTTTTAATCTTCTCATCATCAGGTAGCTGATTTTTAATAATAGATACTATTTTTTCTTTTGAAGCATCATCGCGTTTCATTACACGCTCTATTCGCAAATCTTCATCTGCAACAACAGTAATAATATAGTCGTATTGTTTCTCAAGATTATTCTCAAAAATAATTGCCACTTCTTTTATAATATAGGGAGAATCTTGTTTTTTTAACCATCTCTTAAAATGAGAAGCTACTTTGGGATGTACAATAGCATTCATCTTTAACAACAGTTCTTTATCAGTAAATATTTTTGAGGCTAAGAATGGTCTATTAAGTATCTCATCTTTATATGCAAATTCACCAAACAGTTTTATAAGCTTTCGTTTTATAACTTTAGAACGATTCATTAAAGCCTTAGCCTCAACATCAGCAATATAAACAGGAATTCTATAGGACTCAAAACATTTTGATATTGTGGTTTTACCACTTCCTATTCCTCCTGTAAGTCCTACTACTATCATTTTATAACTTTATAAAATCAATACGTTTTTGTTTGATGCTTATACGCTTAACAAATTCTGGTTTTTTAACAATCTTTGGAACAAAATACGCTTGATCCTCTTTTATATCTGCATAATTACATTCTACAGTAAAATCCGAAGCTTTGATTGTATTATAATTATCTAAATCTACATAATACAACAGTGTTACCGATTTAGGAAAATAGTTGATTTTAATGTTATTTGGCTTGTTCTTTACAGTTATAGGTAGGTCTATAGAACCTTCCGTAAATCGGGTAATTTCTGCTTTTACATTTATTGATTTGGGAAATATTTCAATAGCATCATACTCTGATACATCTAGCTTAACACTTTCATTAATGTTAGTATTTATACCATTTAATTCTAAAAGTTCAGTGCCCAATACGTTTATTTCATCTACCATTATTGATAAACCAACAACTTTTACACTATCTACATTAAACTCAAAACCTTCTTTTATATCATAGCCAACCGCATAATTAATGGAGCTATTTAAAGTTATAGGTACTAATTTTGAAGCTCTTTTAGAATAAGACAATACAAGTGTATCTGGTTTTACCGAAAGAACTTTATACGATTCCCCCAATTGCCCTTCAATAAGAAATTGATGTTTCTGTACATCAAAAACAAATTGATTAGGCATAGAAATGACATCAGTATGTACATCTACAACAATCTCTTTAGATTTTTTGAATATAAAAGGTATTAATGAAAAGCCTTTGGCTTCAATATATGCATTAATCATATTTAAAGAATCATCCTGCAAAATAATTTCATCTTGAAGGTTGACCAAATTCACCTTTAATCTTATCGTTTGTTTATAGTCATTAGATAACTTAGAAAAAATTAAAAATACAGATGCAATGACAAAAAACAAGCTAAAACGTTTTACGCTTTTCTTTTTGAAATAATTTGATATGTTCAATTTCTTATTAGAGTTCATATTTTAATTTAGAAAAATAATTGAGGAAATGCATCCTCTGGATTTTTGCCCAAAACAACTAAATTAAAGGTAGATTTTATAAAACCATAGCCATATCCAAAAAATTGAACAGAGATAGCTACAAGAGCTTGAAAAGCTACAGCTATACTTCTATTTGAAATAAGCGCCAAAATAAACGCTAAAGCAAAATATAAAGCATATAAATACAATAGTAATTTTATATTAAACACCAGTAATACAATCGAAACTATGAATCCCAAGCTAAACACAGTAGGAAACCAATATACCAAACTCTTAGACTTAGGATGCCATTGACTAAGAATAGGTCTCACCATACCAAACTTATGTACTTGTTTATAAAACTTAGACCACGATACTCTACGTTTATGATATACATAGGCATTTTCAATAAGCGTTGTTTTAAAACCTAACTTATGCAATCTTAATGACAAATCCGGATCTTCACCTGGATGAATTTTACCAAAACCGCCAGAAGCTAAAAATGCTTTTTTAGATAATCCCATATTAAAACTACGTGGCTGAAAATCTTCAACCTGTTGTTTACCTCCTCTTATGCCACCTGTTGTTATAAATGAGGTCATAGCAAAGTTAATTGCTTTTTGTAGGCTTGTAAACGAAGCATGTGCAGCGTCAGGCCCACCAAAACAGTCATAATACAATTTCGCTAAAAACTTCTCTACTTCTCTTAAGTAATTAGGCGGCAAAATAACATCAGAATCTAAAATGATAAAGTAATTCCCTTTGGCTTTCTTCATTCCATAATTTCTAGAGTCTCCTGGCCCAGAATTTGACTTATAATAATAAGCAATGTCCAATTGATCCTTAAACGTATTGACTATATTTTCGGAAGTTTTAGAGGAGCCATCTTCGATGATGACAATTTCAAAAGTATGTTGACCCTCAAAATTTGAAAAACTTTCTAAAAGCTCTTTAATTTCGTCTGGTCTATTATAAACAGGAATAATAAAAGAAAAGGCAATATCCTTCATACACTACAAAGGTAAATAAACCAAATGCATAATTTGTCTGATACTTTAGATTTAGAAAAGAAATTCTATTGCTTAATAATTTCATAGATATTGATAGTAAAGAAAAACATCTAAAGCATTTGCTTAATAGAGGAATTAACATCATAAAAAAAGCCGCTAAAAATTAGCGGCTTTAATATATTAATAAAAGTGTTTATTGTTTAATCACTCGTATTGTTTTAGTAGTATTTGCAATTGTCACTTGCACAAAATAAGCACCTGTTGACAATGCAGACATATCTACATCACTATTTACGGCATTAGGCGTAGCGCTTAATATCACTTGACCTAATACGTTATAAATTTTCACATCCTCAATAGTATTTTGAGCATTTAATGTTAAAACATCTTTTACT
Source organism: Winogradskyella sp. (assembly GCF_016744625.1). Taxonomy (GTDB): domain Bacteria; phylum Bacteroidota; class Bacteroidia; order Flavobacteriales; family Flavobacteriaceae; genus Winogradskyella. The sequence goes on along the minus strand of NZ_JADGDZ010000039.1, from coordinate 2,648 downwards.
GGATTAGGGAAATAACTAAACCCGTCAAATGTATTGTCCTCAACACCTAAACTAGATGGAGACCAAGCACAAATATTAAAGTTTCCTTTAAAATTATTTTGCCATTCCCAAACTCTTACCAATAATACATCACCTGGAGTTAATCCAGTTAACTCAACTAATGATAGGTTTCCAGCAGCATCATCATCATCACATTCGATTTCTACTAATGCACCAGACGTACCAGAGTAAACTTCCATAACCGTATCAGTGATTATTGGAGCCGTAATTGAAGAGGAAATCTCAATAGTTAACTCACCTGTAGAAGGCACAGTTACACTGAACCAAACATCACCAGCTGGATCAGAAGAAGAACAACTTGCTTCATTATCATTCTCAATTGAGTCTGTAGCACCTTGATTAGTACCCGCAACAATATTCTCACATACTGTATCTCCAACAAGTAAAGTAATAGCTCCTGAAATTTCATCATTTACTGGTGCTGGTTGAGGGCAAGTAAAATCAAATGTTCCAACTGTGAAATCACAATCAGAATCTACTCCTGTAAGTTCTACTGTTACTGAATCTCCACTCATGTATGGCCCTGTTGTTACAGTTCCTACAACAACTGGATAAGTAGTTATTCCATCATCTAAAACTGTTCCTGCATCTCCTGCATTTGAAATAACATGATCAATTGTAAAAGTCCCTGATCCATCTGGATTACAGCTCTCTACTATTGTCGAACTATCTACAACTGCTTGTGTACATGTTGGCACTACTGCACAAGTTAATGTGATATCAATGGTTCCAGTAGTAGTATTCCCACCTGAGAAATGCGCTACATATACATAATAAGTTTCAGCTAAAGTAGACGCAAATGTGTGATTTTCATTACCTGTTGATTGATCATCACAAACAATATTTGCTAAAGCTCCACAAGATCCACTAGCGATACCTACACGATGATCAAAACTTGCATCAACTGAAACCGTCATATCTCCTCCTGTACCTACAAAAGTGTACCAGATTCCATTAACACCCATTGTACAACCGATGTCTTCAGAAGTTCCTGTTGATCCTACTGATGTTGCATTTATTGTTTCATCACATGTAATTGGCGCTGCATTAGCACAATCAACATTCATTGGTGGTGGTGGTGGACATGCTGTTGGTGTAGTAATAGAATCTGTTCCATTACAAGTATCACCTGCTGCATCTTCAACAATTATATCTACTAAAGTACTAGCTCCATAAGGACCAACAGAATATGTTCCAATACCAACACCTATTTCAAAAGCAACTCCATTGGCTGTAATATCTACAGATGCTCCAGTTCCTAAAGCAGTAACATCTACATCTACAAAATATTCTTCAGTTGGACAGTTATTTCCTCCATCTGCTACCGTAAATGTAGCTGGTACACACGCTGGTGGTGGCACACAAGATACATCTAAAGTATATGCTCCTGCATTTGTTAAGTAACCATGTACTAATACATAATACTCTTGACCTACTGTAGTATCAAAAGCAAATAAAGATGTTGTACCATCTCCACCGTCATCATCTCCACCTTCACATGTTAAATCGCCACAAACACCTCTAAAAACTCTTATTTTAGTATCGAAAGTAGATAAACTTAAATCTAAAGTAACGTTATCCCCTGGGCTACCATTAGCTGCTCCTGCATCTGCTGAGTTAGCACCAATAAATGTATACCATACTGCTCCTGCTGTTCCTGCTGTTGTAGTACAAGTTCCTGGGTCATCAACTTCTGGGCTTGCTGGTCCTGTATTTCCTGTATATTGACCTGCACAAGCAATTGTTATTGCTCCTGAACACTCATCATTTACAGGTATCATCCAAGTTGTAAATGTTTGTTCTACACAGCCTGTTGCAGGACCAACTGAATTAGAAGGCGTAATTGTAACATAATATGTAGTACCATCAGTTAATGCTCCAACATTAGTTGTTAAAACATTACCTAGAGTAGCTGAATATACATCTGATAAACCCGAAGCAGTTCCTACAATCACATCGTAGTTATCTACTGCTCCTGTTGCCGCATTCCAAGAAATATCTCCTGCAGGATCAACATCTGTAGTTACGTCAAGGCTAGCATCACAATCTGGTGTACTAGAAAGTGTAAATGTAACACTTAAGTCTATATCAAAGAAAACAGTATCTGTACCATCTAAATCGTTAGAGGTTAATGTAATTGTAGTAAACCCAGTTACATCTAAACCTGTAAAATCTGCATCACAACCTTGTATGCTAGTCCCATCGGCTGCACCACCTGTTACTGCTAAAATAAAATCGTACCAGTTACCACATTGCGTAGTACTACCAGTAGCAGAATTATAATGACTTGTAAAAGTACCTAATGATATTGCAGTAATTGGATCCGCGCCATTTACAGTGATATCGGTATCGTTAATAGTTAAAACCGTAGGTGCTGAATCTTGCCCTGAGGTTCCGAAGTTTTGATCTACTTGTGAAAAACCAAAAGTGGTTAAAGCCAAGCATAAAATTAATAATGTAATTTTTTTCATGTTTCAGAATTTAGTTAATGAATTGATTAATAGTCTTGTAAATTATTCAAAATAATAACTTTAATAAGAAAAATTGCTTAACAATATATTAACAATTCGACGAATCTTAAGAAAACA
>NZ_JADGDZ010000038.1 GCF_016744625.1 Winogradskyella sp. | reverse complement strand
TCTCTAAAGTTACTTATGTGTGTAATGATACGTTCGTCATCATCTGCCATCATTTCGCGTTGACAGTCTGTAAAATTATGAAGATGCTTTTCTAAGTCAATAAAGTTAGGAACCACATGTATATCTTTTTTAATATTAAAAAGACGCATGGTATCCTTTTTTAAACTAGCAGAAACAGAAGTTACAGCATCAGATTTATTAATACTGAAGGTTACAGCAGGTTTATAAAACGGATGACTACCAACTAATGTAATGTCTGTTCCATGAAGTGTTGTTACAATAGGAACAAGAATACCTTCGTCTAAAAGCATTTGCTGTGCCATATAAGCTGCGTAAGCATGCGGAATCGCATAATGGACATGTAATAGTTCAATTCCATGAAGCTTCACCATATCTACTAATTTACTCGATAAGGCAAGTTCATAAGGCTGATAATGAAATAAAGGGTATTCTGGTACATGAACCTCATGAAAATGAACATCATTACTCAACAATTCTAAACGTACAGGTTGACTATAGGTTATAAAATGAATCTCATGACCACGTTTTGAAAGTTCTAAACCTAATTCTGTAGCGACAACACCACTACCACCAAATGTTGGATAACAAACAATTCCTATTTTCATGTATTTTGTAATATTATTTCACTGTCACCTTAAGCACAGTCGAAAGGTTTTAATTGGTTTCGATTGCTCTCAACCTGACATTATATTTAAATTTAAAAGCCTAAAGTTAGCTGTTTTGCTCTATTGGTTTTCAACTTTAAGTACTTTTTAACTTATGCTATAATGTACTTAAATTTTGAAATCAATTCAGTCAGAAGTTGTTTAAGAAACTTACAACTATTAATTTACTCAATAATTGCTTCGTAAATTAAACGCTGAATCTCTGTTCTAATATTTTCACGTAATAATAGGTTCTTTCCGGCTTCAGGATAAGTTCTATTGGCTAAAAAGATATATACAATTTCTTGTTCTGGATCTGCCCAAGCATAAGTGCCAGTAAAACCAGAATGCCCAAAACTCGTCATAGAAATACAACCACAAGTTGGCCCTTCCTCTCCTAGTTGTGGCTTATCAAATCCTATACCGCGTCGGTTATCACTCTCACAATAATAACATGTATTAAATGTATCTATTGTTTCACTTTTTAAATAGCGTTTTCCTCCATAAAAGCCTTTCTGCAAATACATTTGCATAATTTTTGCAACATCATTTGCATTACTAAAAACACCTGCATGTCCTCCTACTCCATCTTGCATGGCTGCTCCCATATCATGCACATAACCATGTACTTTTTTGTAACGATAATACTTATCAATTTCAGTAGGAACAATATCTTTTAGGCTAAATTTCTTTCTAGGATTATAAGTTGTATAATTAGCACCTAAAGACTTATAAAAACGATCTTGAGTAATCTCACTTAAAGATTTGTCATAGAAACCTTCAAGATAATTTTTAAGAATATAATAAGGCAAATCACTGTAACGATAGCGTAACCTAGATAGTAACTCACTCTCCTTTATAATCTCTTGGATAGAATCTTTGTAATCGTTACGCATAAAAAGCGTATTTGTCACCTCTACATTAAAACCTTTTGTTCTTTTTGTTTTATAATATTTAGGGTCTGGTTTTTTAGTTACAGAATCGAGAGTTGCATAGTAAAAAGGAATCCAAGGTCGCAACTGTGCATAATGCGATAACATTTTCTTAAGCGTAATATTCTTTTTGTTTGAATTTTTTAATTCCGGAATTAATGTACCTAATTTAGAATTTAGAGATACAGATCCCTTTTCTTCTAATTCCATCAACACAGGAAGCGTCGCTAATATTTTGGTTAATGACGCGACATCATATATATCGTTAAAGTCTACTTTATTCTTTTTTGAATAGGTATGGTAACCAAAATTCTTATTGTATATCACTTTTCCTTTTCGAGCAACCAATAACTGAATACCTGGTGTCATTTTATTTTTTACAGCATGATTTGCGACAGAATCAATTTTACTTAATAATTTAGAATCCATGCCAACACGCTCAGGTAAACCATAGCTTAAACTCGATATTGCATTATAAATTTCTCCTGTGCCAACAGGAAAGAATTCACCTGTACTTACTGGTAATTTTCCTTTGGCTCCAATCGCTCCAAAAATGAGTTGTGCTGATTTCTCTTGAGCTATTTTACTGTTTTGATAACTCATTACTATGCCCTCAATATTTTCAATAGACAATAAATCATTAAGCGCATATGGTCTAGCAAAAACATCTAGAATTATTGTATTTGTTCTAGCAATTTCATAGAGCCATGCCATTTCTCTTTGACTAAACTTAAATCCCTTCCATGGATTATCATTGCTTTTATGAAAGCCAACTACAACTGTATTATAATTTTGAAGTTTAGAAATAATTCCATCAAGCTTTTCGGCTTTAACTTGATGTACTTTAGTATATTTCTTTAATTCATCTAAAAAAACAGAGCCATTGTCATCACCTAGAGCTACATAAGCAATTTTCTTTGTTTCTAAGTCTCTTATAGGCAACAACGCGTTGGAATTTTTTACAACTGTAGTTGCATTCTCCATTAGGTTCTCATAAAGTAAATCGTCCTTTAATCGGTTAAGATCTTCTTTTAAGTTAGCCAAGCCAATAGGACTGTAATTATTTAATCCAACTTTATGTTTAGCCATTAATATCTTTTTCACTGAATGTGATAAACGCTCCTCAGTAATAATTCCATCATTATAGGCTTCAATAAACTTTGCTATACCTTTTTGAGGATCTTCTGACATAAGCATTACATCATTTCCTGCTAAAAATGCCATTAGATCAATTTCGCCTCCTTTTATTACACTTCTTGATATAACACCATCTACTCCTTTTTCAACATAATCTGCGGCACCTTTCATAGTTAACGCATCTGTAAATATGAGTCCTTTAAATCCAAGTTGAGTCTTTAAGATATCTGTTACAATATGTTTTGATAATGAAGAAGGGAAACCTCTCCTCGCTTCTAAACTAGGAACATTAAGATGTGCTACCATTACACTAGATAAGCCTTCTTTAATGAGTTTTCTATAAGGGAACAACTCTATTGAATCTATGCGTTTTTCACTAAACGAAATCGTTGGCAAAGTCTTATGTGAATCACCTTCTGTATCTCCATGGCCTGGAAAATGTTTTGCATTAGCCAAAGTACCAGTACTTTGCATCCCTTTCATATATGCTAACCCTTTATTAGTTACATTATCTCTATCTTCTCCAAAAGAGCGATTTCCAATAATTGGGTTTTCTGGGTTAGTGTTAATATCTACAACTGGTGCAAAATTAAAATGTACTCCAAGGCGTTTACAATGTTCACCTATTTGACGTCCTGTCTGTTCAACTAGATCATTATCAGTAATGGCACCAAGTGTCATATTCCAAGGAAAGGCATAAGTAGAATCTAATCGCATACTTAAACCCCATTCTGCATCCATGCCTACTAAAAGCGGAATCTTTGAAGCTGCTTGTAATTTATTATTCAGTTTTGCCTGTCTATAAGGCCCTCCATTAGAATAAATAACACCTCCAATGTGTTGATTTTTTATAAGATCAACCACTTCATTATTCAACTTATCACTGTTTTTAGACATTACTTGGACCATATAAAGCTGACCAATACGCTCATCTATAGACATAGAATTATAAAGGCTATCTACCCATTTTTGTTGTTGAATTGGGTCTTCTGAAAGCAAGGGATTGTTATCAGATTCTTGAGACAGACTAATTTGAATACAAAAACATATAAGAATAAGGGACAAGTAACGCATGAGCAATTTTTTATCGTTTATAGGATTTTACTAAACAAACTTCATTTAGTAGTAACGAATACTATGCCAAAATAGCATAATTAATAAGAAGTAAAAAAGACTTTAGGATACTTTTATAAACCGTGTAATTAACAGTTATAAAATTAGTCTAGTAAATCGATATGACGATCGTGATAACCTAATAGATATAATACTCCGTCTAAGCCTATGCTAGAAATAGAACTTTGTGCATTATCCTTTACTTTAGGTTTAGCATGAAAGGCGATGCCTAAACCAGCAAGATTAAGCATCTGTAGGTCATTAGCTCCATCACCAACAGCAATGGTCTGACCAATATCAATACCTTCTTTAGTTGCAATTTCTTTAAGGTACTCAGCCTTTTTGTCTCCATCTACTATCTCTCCAAGATAACCTCCTGTTAAAATACCATCTTTAATTTCTAGTTGATTTGCATATACATAATCGATATCTAATTTCTTTTGCAAATAGTGACCAAAATATGTAAAACCACCAGATAAGATAGCGGTTTTAAACCCGTAATAATGTAAAGTATCTATAAGGCGTCTTGCTCCTTTAGTAATTGGCAATCGTTCTGCAACGTCATGTAACACCTCTTCACTCAAGCCTTTTAAAAGCTTCATTCGTCTTTTAAAACTTTCTTTAAAATCAATTTCCCCTTGCATGGCAGATTCTGTAATTGCTTTTACCTCTTCTCCTACACCAGCTAATTCTGCCAACTCATCAATGACTTCAGTTTGAATTAAAGTTGAATCCATATCAAAACAAACCAGGCGTCTATTTCTTCTAAAAATATTATCCTCTTGAAACGCAATATCTACATCTAATTCTCTAGAGATTTCCATCATTTTTTGTGTGAAATCTGATTTATCTCCTATTTTACCTCTAATAGATAATTGTATAGATGCTCTAGGATATTCTTCTTTTTTCACTAATGATAAACGACCAGTTAAACGCTTTATAGAATCGATATTTAAGTTCTTCTCTGAAATTATTTTAGTGACTTTAGAAATTTGTTCTGCAGCAAGTTTTTCTCCTAAAATAGTAATGATGTAGCGATCTTTACCTTGAAGACCAACCCAACTCTCATAATCCTTGAGTGCTATTGGCGAGAACTTTGCAGTAATACCAAGTTCATAAGCTTTAAATAATAAGTCTTTTAAAACTGCAGCTGATTTTTTTCCTGATTCTATTTCGAATAATATACCAAGTGACAAGGTATCGTGAATATTAGCTTGGCCAATGTCTAAGATTTTAGCACCATATTCAGCCAATACACTAGTTAAACCAGAAGTTAAACCTGGTTTATCTTGTCCCGAAATATTTAATAAGAAAATGTCTGTAGCCACAGTTATAGATTTACAATCGTAAAAATCAATATTCTATTTGATATATGAAAATTATTGAAGATGAGAATTTTACAATTATATCTAGTAAACACTATAAAATTCGCAATATTAAAGATTCTATTTCAAAAATCGACTGTGCCAACTTTCACTTGCAGGTACTTCCCAGTTTTCATTAAATTCTGAGATATTAGTAACGAGGTTATTAAAAACAATTGTGTTTTTAGAAACGGCTTTATCCTTTGCCATTTTCTTAAAGTCTAACAAAGATTTATGTGCAATGAATTCGCCTTGCTTGTAAGATACATTCATTTTATCCATTAAATCCACGTTATATTCTTTCTCTAATTCCTGAATAAAATGAACAGAAGCGTCGATTGAACAACCAGTTGCACTATTTAAGCTTTGGTTTAATGCAATTACTATAAAACGTTTATATACAATTTTATAGCCTGCTTGTAAATCTTGTCCATGAGCTGTCCATGCTTCAATAAACACATTAAGCTTCTCTTCTAATTTAGCTAATTCATTTTCTGAAAATGAACGGTTGGCTTGGTATATCCAAACACGGGATTCTTCTGGTAAAGTATTAAAATCTACTAACATAAAATTGATTTAGGGTTGATGGCAGAATTATGCATTAGCTATTAATTCAGCTATATCCATAACCGAAATTTCACTTTCCTTCTCTTTAAATTTAACACCATCTGTCATCATCGTATTACAATACGGACAACCTGTAGCAATAATTTCTGGTTGTACTTCTAGTGCATCTTCAGTTCTAAGAACATTAATTTCCTTATTACCTGGTTCAGCATCCTTAAACATCTGTGCTCCACCTGCTCCACAACACAAAGCTGTTCCTTTATGTCGTTTCATTTCTACTAATGTGGCATTAGTTTTTCTTAGTACATCTCTTGGAGATTCGTAAACATTGTTTGCTCTTCCTAAATAACAAGGATCGTGAAACGTAATACGTTTTCCTTTATAGGTATCACCTTCTACAGACAAGCGCCCAGAAGTCATTAACTCTTCCATATATTGAGTATGGTGTACAACATCATAATTACCACCTAAACTTGGGTATTCATTTTTTAGACAATTAAATGAATGTGGGTCACAAGTAACAATACGCTTTACTTCATAAGCATTTAGCACTTCAATATTCATTACAGCTTGCATTTGAAACAAAAACTCATTACCTGCACGCTTTGCAACATCACCTGTATTACTTTCTTCTGTTCCTAAAACAGCAAAATCAACTTTAGCCTTGTTTAATATTTTAACAAAAGCCTTTGTGATTTTTTTAGCTCTATCATCATAACTACCAGCAGAACCAACCCAAAATAAAATTTCTGGTTGCTTGCCTTCTGCCATAAACTCTGCCATTGTTGGCACTTTTAGTTGCTCGTCCATTTTCACTTAATTTTTAGGCTTATATTTTTTCGAAGAGAATAAAATTGATAAACAACCTCCACCAGCACCAGCAACAAGGCTTCCAATAAGATTACCATATTCATTTTCTTTTAACAAAACCATTAATATCATTCCCAATATGATTAAAACAATACCTACGATTATAACTTTTCTCTTAGTGCTCATCTTTCCAATTTAAACGGTCCATTTGGTTATAAGGCCATGGTGCTCCATTATTTTCTATATTGGTCATCATATTATTTAATTCCATTGGCGCAGCACTCTGCTCCATTACTAAATAACGACGCATTTCTAAAATTATAGATAATGGATTAATACTCACAGGACATTCTTCTACACAAGCATTACACGTTGTACAAGCCCATAACTCTTCGTTTGTAATATAATTACCTAACAGTTGTTTGCCATCATCTACAAACTTACCTTTATTGATATCTATGTTTTTCCCAACTTCTTCTAAACGATCTCTAGTATCCATCATAATTTTACGAGGAGACAATTTCTTACCTGTTAGATTTGCAGGACATGCAGATGTACATCTACCACATTCTGTACACGTATATGCATTTAGTAGTTGTACTTGTGTTAAATCCATTACATCACTAGCTCCAAACTTAGCAGGTGCTTCATCATCTGCACCTTCTGCTGGTGCAGCAAACGGATCTGCATTTGGATCCATCATAAGCTTCACTTCTGCAGTTACCGCTTCTAGATTATTAAATTTACCTTTAGGCTCAACACTTCCGTAATATGTGTTTGGAAACGCTAAAAGAATATGTAAATGTTTCGAGAAGTATAAATAATTCAAGAATAGTAAAATGCCTACAATATGAAACCACCAAGCTACACGCTCAATAGTATGAAGCGTTTCTTGAGAAAATCCGTCGAACCAAGGTGCTATGAATTGAGAAATTATATTTCCGGAATTAGACATTTGAAATACTGTATCTGTAGCATTCATTACTAAAAACAAACCCATTAAAACAACTTCGAAATAAAGAATAATATTTCCATCGTTCTTTGGCCACCCTTTCATCTCCGAACTTAAGAAACGTTTTAATTTAATGACATTTCTACGAATCCAGAAAACAATTACAGATACTAGAACTAATACAGCTAAAATTTCAAAGGAGCCAATTAAAAAGCCATAAAGAGATGCTGGTAACAATTCTAATCCTATACGATGTGTGCCAAATAATCCATCTATAATAATTTCTAAGACTTCAATATTAATAATCACAAATCCCACATAAACAATAACATGAAGAAAACCAGATACTGGTCGTCTTACCATCTTACTTTGTCCTAGTGCAATACGTACAACATTGCTCCAGCGTTGCGATTTTTCATTAGAAGCATCAACTTCTTGCCCTAATTTAATATTACGAATAAGTTTTTTAATGTTTCTTGCAAAAAAACCAATACCTAATACAAGGATAATGGCAAAAATGATATTTGGGAAGTATTCCATAGGTGAAATAATCTAATTCTTTTGATCTTCAGTTGGTGCTTGGTAAGGGATCTCTTTCTTAGATAATATTCGCCTATATCTCGCAGGATGTAGCTTTATATCTAATAGTAATAATTCCATTTCTTTAGATGCTCCTTCTAGATTCTTGTAGAGTTTATCATCCTTTAACAGCTTTCCTATGGTGCCTTCACCATTATCTATACTAGCTAAAAGACTTTGCATGCTTACTAAGGTTTTATTTAAGTCGGTAATAGTTGTAGATAATCCAGCACCTTTTAATTCGGCAGCTAATTCACTTAGATCTTTACTAGTCTTATCAAAGTTATCTAGTATTGATGCAATTTTTTCATCATTCTTTTTAACTACACTTTGAATAGAAAACGATAGGCTCTTAAACGATTTTAAAGTTGTGTTTAATTCAGAGATAGTGCTTTTTAATCCTGAGTCAGACTCATCAACTACAAGAGCATTTAAACTATTTACTAAAGTATCCGCAGAACGTAATGTACTATCTAAACCTGCTGTTACATTTGGTAAATCACTTTCTAAAGTGGACATTAAGCCCTTTTTTATCTCCGAAACAATAAAATCACCTGGTTGTGCTAAAACACCATCATTAGCATCTACAATAGCTAAGGCATTGCCACCCATTAATCCGTCTTGGTATAATCTAACCTTACTGTTTTTAGAAAACTTTAATTTGGGATTAACTGAAAAAGCGACACGTGTTTTACCAGAATCAAAATCATATTTAATATCTTCTATCTTTCCTATTTTATTACCTTTAATTGTAATAGGTGACGAAGAGCTTAAAGCATTATAATCGAATTCTGTATAATAAGTTTCTGTAGTAGTGAATATGTCCTCACCTTTTAAGTATGAAAATAAATATATAAAAAGAGCGATACCAGATAATACTAATATTGCCGTTTTAACTTCTCTTGAGATTTTCAATTGACTTTACTTTGATTTAGAAACAAAATTAGGAATAAATATATGAATAATGTTCCTAATTTGAGGCAGATTTCAATGCTTCAGATACATCAATTTTATTTCCATCTTTATAAGCAACAATAAAAGCATCCTTGTACCCATTGGATTTCGCTTCTTTTTGAAGTCGCTTTGCTTTATTGTAATCAGATGTATTACCGCTAAAGTATTTGTATATGTCTCTAACTTTCACTCTTGAAATATCAGACAGACCCTTAAAATTATAAGATTTTGGAGCCAATTGCTTTGAGCTAGCTGCAATTTGCACTTTAAAAATAACTCCTTCAACAATTTTAGGTTCGGCAGTTTCTATTGATGTACTTTCAATATCTTGCCCTAAGATGCTACTACCAACATTTTGATCCAATACATTTTTGTAATCTATTATTGCTTCTTTTATTGCAGTTGCCATTTTTGTTTGGCCTTTTTTTGAATTTAAGTAAGTTCCTTCCCTTTTGTTTGTAATAAACCCTGTTTCAATCAAAACACTTGGCATATAAGTATTATGCATTACCCAAAGGCTTGCCTGTTTTATACCTCTACTTTTGCGTTTTAATTGTTTTGAAAACTTATCTTCTATTTTACGTGCTAAAATAATACTTTGCTCAACATATACTTCTTGCTCAATACCAATAGCTATATTAGATTCTGGTGAACTCGGATCATAGCCAGCATAATTTTCTTCATAATTATCTTCTAAGAAAATCACTTCATTTTCGGCTTTTGCAACTGACATATTACGATCAGAGTTTTTTGCTCCCAAAACATAAGTTTCTGTTCCACTCGCTTGTGTATGGTGAGCATTACAGTGTACAGATACAAAAAGGTCTGCATCTGCTTTGTTTGCAATTTTTGCGCGGTTTCTTAAAGTTACAAATACATCTTTTTTACGTGTGTAAATAACTTTAAAATTAGGATTCTTCTCAAGCTCTTTACCAATTTGTAACACTATTTTTAAAGCAATGTGTTTTTCTTTAAGTCCACTTTTTACATTCTTACCAGGATCATGTCCTCCATGACCTGCATCTAAAACCACAACGAACCTATCATCTTGTGCGTTTAACGCTCCATATGATGTTAAAGTAGTGATAAATGTAAGAACTAAGAATACTATTATATATTTAGACTTCGTTTGCATATTTGATTTAAAGGTTTATAAGCTCGAATTAATAACGTCTTTATTAGTAAAAGCGTATTTTTAAACTTTATTGTATTAATAAATTAATCACAAAAAAATAACTGTACTTTTGGCGTTTCAAAAACCGAGCCATACTTTTACAAAAATACATTTAAAAGGATTGCGTACAAACTGCCTACACATACTTTTTGCCTTGAGTTTTACAGTGCTTATCAACACTTTTAGCTTCGCACAAGAATTACCAAAAAAGAACACTTCTATTCCTGCAACGCAGAAAAAAGACTCTACAACTATATCTATTGATTCACTTCTAAACAAACCTATTAATACAAAGGAAGTTGATTCTACAAAACAAGATTCACTTAAGAAGACTGAATTCTTACAAGATGTTGTAAAATATAAAGCGGCAGATTATGTTTCTATTAACCAAAAGGATCAAAAAATCTACTTATATAACGAAGCCCAAGTTATCTACCAAGATATGGAGATTACAGCTGGTGTTATTGTTATCGATTACAACAAAAATTTAGTCTATGCTGGACGACTAAAAGATTCTACAGGTTATTCTCAACGACCAGTTTTTAAGCAAGGCAGTAATGTTATAGAGCCAGATTCTATTATATTTAATACAGAAAACAAAAAGGCTTTGGTTTTTAATTCGAGAACAGAACAAGCCGGTTTTAAAGTCTATTCTCCAATAACAAAAAAGGAAAACGATTCGGTTTATTACATGAAAAATGGGCGTTTTACAACAGCCGAATCAGAAGAGGATCCAGAATATCAATTCATCTCCTCTAAGATGAAATTAGTACCAGGCAAAAAAGTAATTGTAGGACCAACCTATATGGAAATCTATGGTGTACCTACTCCTATTGCATTACCTTTTGCTTTTTTTCCAATGACAGATAAGCAAACTTCTGGTATCATTTTTCCATCATTTGGTGAAGATACTGGCAACGACAGAGGATATTTTCTTCAAAATGGTGGTTACTACTTTGCAATTAATGATTATCTAGATTTAGCTGTATTAGGTGATTATTACACTAACGGAAGTTATGGCTTACGAATAGAAAACAACTATGCTGTACGCTATAAGTTTAGAGGTAATTTAAGCTTTAGATATGAAAACTTATTGAATAGTGAGCGTGGATTCCCAGATTTTAGCCAAAGTACCATTTATAATATTAGATGGTCACATAGTCAGGATGCAAAAGCGAATCCTAATTCTAGATTTTCGGCTTCTGTTAACTTAGGAAGCAGTACTTATTATCAACAATCTGTAAATCAGCTAAACCAAGCCAATTTCTTAAATAACACCTTAGCCTCTTCTGTATCATACTCTAAGACTTTTCAAGGAGAGCCACAGGTTAATTTAAGTTTAACAGCAACACATAATCAAAATACAAATACTGAAGCTATTAATTTAACTTTACCTACAATGCAAGCTTCAATGGGTAGAGTCTACCCTTTTGCACCTAAAACAGGAACCAAAAAAGGCGCTATTCAGAATATAAATTTTCAATTGAATACAAGAGGTGAATATCGCATCAATACCACAGATTCTTTATTTGGTAAAAGTGAAATGTTTGATGATGCCTTAGCTGGAATGCGACATAGTATACCAGTGACAACAAACTTTAAAGTCTTTGACCATTTTAGCGTCAGTACAAGTGCAAATTTTGAAGAAACTTGGACACTTAAAACCATACGTCGTTTCTATGACCAATCTCTGCAGCAAGAAGTTAGTATAGATCAAAGCGGATTTGATCGTTTTTTAACTTATAACGCAAGTGCTAGTGTTGGTACAACCTTATATGGTATGTATAACTTTAAGAAAGAAGGAAAAAGCCCAAAGATAGAAGCCATAAGACATGTTATAAGACCTTCTTTGAGTTACTCTATTAATCCTGCTTTTGATCAGTATTACGAGACCTATGATGTTATTGATGCTGATGGCACAACAACGGATCAGGTAGAATACACTCGGTTTCAAAATTCTTTATTCGGAAGTCCAGGTAATCGTTACTCTAGTAGTGTAGGTATATCGATTGGTAATAATATCGAAGCTAAAATTCGTCCTAAAGATTCTACAAGCACAGAATCCGAAAAGATTTTTATACTTAACAATTTAAACTTTTCGACATCTTATAATATTGCAGCAGATTCACTAAACTGGAGTCCAGTGCGTGTCTCTGGTGGTACTCAAATTTTAGATAAGAAAATGAGTATTAACTTTGGGATGACCTTAAATCCTTATGCTTTAGACAGTAACAACAGTTTAATTAATACTTTTAATATTAATAATGGAGGAAGTTTATTTCGTTTAACCTCAGCTAATATTAATATGAGTTATACCTTATCTAACGATAGTTTTTCTGGTAGCGAATCTGAAGATGATAAATCTTCTGCACAAGAATCTGCACGTTCTGGTGGTAGAACAGATGGACTCTTTGGGACAACAGAAGACTTTGCTGACAGAAGATTATCGGATAAGGATAAAGAAGATGGCAAAGAAGATAATAACGAATTCTATAATTATAAAATTCCTTGGAATCTTAGGTTGGCTTATGCCGCAAACTATACTAACACAAGGCGAGAAAGTCAAATTTCTTCGCACTCCTTAATGTTTTCTGGTGATATAGAATTATCTCCTCGTTGGAGTGTTGGTGCTTCTTCTGGTTACGATTTTTTAAACCAAGGCTTTACTTATACGCAATTGCGTTTTGAACGTGACTTATTAAGTTGGCGTATGAATTTTACTTGGGTACCATTTAGTAACCGTGCTTCTTGGAATTTCTTTATTGGCATAAAATCTAGTATGCTAAAAGATTTAAAATACGATAAACGCCGTCAACCAGATCAAAATGTTGGGAATTAATTCCTAATTTTACGTCATTGCAATAACGAAAGAATAATTATCTTAAATTTGGACTATTGTTTAACCTAAATGAGATTCCTGCTTTCGCAGGATGAGATACTAAAATAAATTCAGCACACGTGAAAAAAATAATAAACACCACAAAAGCACCTGCACCAATTGGTCCATATAACCAAGCTGTATTAGTAGGAAATACATTATACACATCTGGACAAATTGCTTTGAATCCCGAAACTATGGAACTAGTTTTAGACGATATTAAAACTGAAACTAAACAAGTAATGGAAAACATGAAAGCGGTTTTAACTGCTGCAGATATGACCTTTGAAAATGTTTTTAAAACCTCAATATTTATTAGCGACATGAATAACTTCTCTCAAATCAATGAAGTCTACGGTCACTACTTTGATGAAGCTACTGCTCCTGCAAGAGAAACGGTTGAAGTCGCCAACTTACCTAAGTTTGTAAATGTTGAGATAAGTATGATTGCTATGAAATAATTTATAAGCATAAAAATAGTGGCTTGTTTTCACAAACCACTATCACTTACTAACATTAAATCAACCCTAAAACTTATTAATTCTTTTTCATAGCAATTCTTATGTCTTAGACAAAACCAAGAGGATTAAGCCTAAGTAGAATTGTATTAAGTTTTGCATGTTGTATTAATAAAACAACTCAGAGCTTAATTCTCCTTAATAAAAAAGAAATTATTTAAAAAATTGTGATGATTAGCTCGAAAATGAGAGTTACGCTTAACGTGTACGTGTGATGGCTAGTTGCGTTGGCTAGCACTAAGTTAATAAAAGAAACCGAACCAGAGGAAAATCCGTAGGATTTTCCGAGTAGGCTATAACTAGCAATTGGTTATACACGTTGTTACATGCAGTTAGTTGTTAGCAAGATGTTTTTCTTTTAATCCAGTCAAAATTATATCTGTAGTTCCTTTTCTCTCAACAGTTTTTCGGTCTTTAAAATCAAGATTTAAATAATCGCTTCTTAGAAAGGTTATTGCTTCTTTGAATTTTTCAATTGCAAGTGTTTCATTTTTTAAAACATCAATTATTTTATTACAATAAATTTCAATTTTTTTCTTGTCTTTTGAATTAGGTGGATTAAAAGGCACAATTAAAAATCTAAATATGAGTATAATTTGATGCCTAAATCTTCTTGAATTTTTATCTAATTTTCCAGTATTATAAAAGTTTTCAAGAATGTAATAAGTTAATGCGCTTGTATAGTATGGTAAATAGTCATGGTCATTATTAAAAATATCATCACCCATATCTTTAATTAATTTACCATAGTAACCAGCTACTAAGTGTGGTTTATCCAAGAACATTGCTGAGTAAACCTTAATTTGTGTTTCTCTATTAATGATTCGATTCATAGGAATTTCAGAACTTTTAAATTGGTTCGTTCTCCTTTCATAATATAATTTTAAATCATCTTTTGGTAGTGCTTGATAATAATATTCAAGATTCCTTTGAAATTCAGTTAATGCTTCTAATTCTACTGCATCAACAGCTGTCTGATTATTTGTTGCTCTTGTTATTCTACTTTTTATATCAGAGTTTTCTGTGACTATAATTTTTAATGGAATATGCATATTATCAATATCAGGAACATTTCTATTCTCAAATAAAACATTACTAGTCTGACATCCATTAACAATTTGATAATTTGTAATTGTGATGTTATCACCTGGACCTGAAATTTCATCTGCAACTACAGTGACTCCATTATTTAGGATACAAAATGCTTCTAAATAGCCTTGCTTTAGAGTGTCAGCAATATCTGTATTTACTGGATTGTTTTCTTGTTCTAAATAATCACGAATGTTATCATTAAAAACTGACTTCATTTTTCCGGAATCGTCTATAATTATTTTTTTGAATTCTGAAAAAGGAATCATCCCAGAGTAGGCAACCTTAATCTCGTTTATTGATGGAATTGTAACTTTTTTCTCGAATTTAATCGAGGCTTCAACAGGATCTTTAGTTTTTCTGTAAAGTTTTTGAATACTTTTTGAATCTGTTGGATAAAAATTTATTTTTTCAAATAAATTAAGTTCTTCTAATTCTTTAATATTTTCTTGAGTTACTTGGACCAAATTCGGATCGTCTGTCCATTTTCCAGTAGAGCAAAAATAGATGCTACATATTGGATTTCTATCCTTCATATATTTTGAATTAGTGTAAATAAACTCTTTCATTTCTATGAAATTCTGCATTTCATTTGTTACAAATAAATTAGATTGTTCGCTAAAAAATGTTTTGGTCCATCGAAACATATTTTCTATTTGTGCTCCTTCAAATTTGGCAGATGTTTTAGATTGAATAATAACAAAAGAAACTGTTAATATTCTGTTTAGTTCAATCAGTTCCTCAATTTCTTGAATTGAATTACAAAGTTTGTTGTTGACGATTATTCCAATTCCATCAATTCCTTGAGTATTTTTTCCAGTTGATATTTCTTTTTCATCAAAACTTACTGAGTCATACTCTTTATTTATTATGCAAAAGTTAGCGAACATCTCAAATTGATCACTCAAATTTAATGAACTATAATTTTTACTTTCTACAAATTCTTTTAAAAAACTCTTGGTTATTGAATCCATTGATTTATTTTGGTTTTAATTGCATGTAATGCTTAGATAAAAAACGTTTTAATGTTTGTTATCACATGTTAAGCGAAGTTAGTTTTTCTAAAGTATAAAGTCAATACGTATAGCTACGTATTTTTATAGAAAAGTTCTCTTATTTTTACTTTCTAAATCATTTTCAGTATTGAAACTCAAAAAAGCAGAACTCAAAGATTTCTTAGACGAAAAGGTTGCACTCTATAATCATCCAAAATTTATAGAAAGTGATCCTGTACAAATACCTCATAAGTTTACTAAAAAAGAAGATATTGAGATTGCTGGCTTTTTAACGGCAACTATTGCTTGGGGAAATCGTAAAAGCATTATTAAAAATGCCAATAAAATGATGGACTTACTAGACCATTCCCCTTTTGAGTTTGTAATGCAGCATCAAGAAAGTGACTTAGACCGTTTTGAGGGCTTTGTACACCGAACTTTTAATAGTTTAGATTTTAGGCAGTTTGTTATAAGTCTGCAACATATTTACAAAAATTATCAAGGCTTAGAAGCTGTGTTTGCAAAACATGCAGAACAGGCTTCATTACAAAAAAGTATACATAAATTTAAAACCCTATTCTTTGAAATAGAACATTTAGAACGCACAAAAAAACACGTTAGCGATCCGCTAAAAAACTCAGCAGCCAAACGTATTAACATGTTTCTACGTTGGATGGTTAGAAATGATAATAATGGTGTAGACTTTGGTATTTGGCAAAGCCTCTCTCCTGCTCAACTCAGTTGTCCTTTAGATGTACATTCTGGTAATGTTGCTCGCAAACTAGGCTTGTTAAAACGTACACAGAATGATGGTAAAGCTTTAGCTGAATTAGATAATGCTTTACGGATATTAGATTCACAAGATCCTGTAAAATACGATTTTGCTTTGTTTGGTTTGGGTGTTTTTGAGGGTTTCTGATTACTTGGTTTTCTTGTTATCTTTAAATTTTTAAAATATAGATTCTGAAGCAAGTTCAGAATAACAAAAATTTAATAGATAAACAAATAACCATTCTGTCATACTGAATTTATTTCAGCATCTCAAAGAAACATATTATACACATGAAACTTAAACTAACACTACTCCTACTATTACTTTGCATTGCTTTTTCGTTTTCACAAGATTTAAAAATTCCTGTAGACACAACAATTGTAACTAATGGCTCTGTTACTATTAAAGGAAAACAAATTAACTATAAAGCTGAAACAGGCTTTCAACCTGTTTGGAATACAGAGGGCAAAACCATTGCCTCTTTATATTACACCTATTATAAACGCACAAACGATACTAAAGACAATAACAGACCAATTATTTACTCTTTTAATGGAGGACCAGGTTCAGCTTCTGTATGGATGCATATTGCTTACACAGGTCCGAAGATTTTAAAGATTGATGATGAAGGTTACCCTATGCAACCTTATGGTGTAAAGGATAATCCTAATTCTATTTTAGATGTTGCAGATATTGTGTTTATAAATCCTGTGAACACAGGCTACTCACGCAAAGTTGCAGATGCAGAAGGTAAAATGCCAGATGATAAACTCTTTTTTGGTGTTAATGCAGATATTAAATATTTAGCAGGTTGGATGAATACGTTTACGACGCGTCATAATCGTTGGGAATCACCAAAATATATTATTGGAGAAAGCTATGGTGGTACACGAGTAATGGGTTTGTCTCTAGAACTTCAAAACAGACAGTGGATGTATCTTAATGGTGTGATTATGGTATCACCTGCAGATTATAAAGTATTGCGTGTTGGTGGTCCATTATCCTCAAGTTTAAATTTGCCATACTATACAGCTGCTGCTTGGTATCATAAGATGTTATCGCCCGAACTTCAAAACAAAGACCTATTAGATATTTTACCACAAGCAGAACATTTTGCAATTAATGATTTAATGCCTGCAATTGCTAAAGGAGGTTTTATTATGGAAGCTGAAAAGAATGTTATTGCTAAGCAAATGAGTTATTATTCAGGTTTATCTGAAAAGGTAATTTTACAACAAAATTTAGATGTACCAAATCGTTTCTTCTGGAAAGAGCTCTTGCGAGACAAAACAGGAGAGACTATTGGTCGATTAGACTCAAGGTATATTGGTATTGACAAAGTAGAAACAGGCACAAGTCCAGATTATAGCGCAGAATTAACTGCATGGTTACACTCTTTTACACCAGCTATCAATTATTATGTTAGAAATGAATTAGGCTTTAAAACCGATGTAAAATACAATGTATTTGGTAACGTTGGCGATTGGGATAGAACCAATGACAACACTAGAGAAAACTTGAGGCAGGCTATGGCACAGAATCCATATTTAAAAGTAATGACACAATCTGGCTATTATGATGGTGCTACGACTTACTTTTCTGCTAAATACTCGCAATGGCAAATAGATCCTAGTGGGAAAATGAAAGGCCGCTTTTCGTTTAGAGGTTACAGAAGTGGTCACATGATGTACTTACGGAATGAAGATCTTATAAAAGCTAATGATGATTTAAGAGACTTTATTGAAAGTTCGCTTCCTAACGGGAAACCGGCTAAGTATTAGTGCTTTCTAGATTCTGAAATAAATTCAGGATGGCAAAATTAGAATATAAAAAAGGCTTCCAAATGGAAGCCTTAAATATTTATATCAAATTTTAATTTATCCTTTTAACCAAGATGCTCTTAACGCTTTCTGAGCCTCAGTTGCATTTTCGTCTTCAATTAACGATTCACTTTTTGCCGTAGCTTTAGTTAATTTAGCTTCAATCTTTACTGGCTCACCATTACGTTCTAAATCCATAGTAATGTCTTGTCCTTCTTGCCATCCAAACATTCCGCCAACAACTTGCTGTGCATTTTGAAGTGTTAAATCTGCTCCATTTACTTTCTTAATTACATCACCAGCTTGAACGCCTTGAGATGCCCAAAATGAATTCTTTAATGCCATAGGTGAGAAAAATATATTTCCTTTCTCTTGGTCAGCATCAAAAATAATATTTTGTCCACCAGCAAAAATATAGTTAGTTGGCACTTCTGTTTCTCCTAAAGTTAAACCAGCCATAGTAAAGAAGTTGTTATAATTAATTGGTACATCTCCTTCTACGTGTGTCTTTAAAAAAGCACCAACACTTGGATAAGTCATTGCCGTTATTTCTGAAATTAAATCTTCATCGACAAATGGTTTGTCTTTTCCGTATTTACCAGAAAGCTCCTTCATTAAAGACAACATACTTCTATTACCATCACTTTCTTTGCGCATTAAAATATCGATGCACATGCCTATTAAAGCACCTTTCATGTATACATTATAATAATTAGAAGCATATGGTTCTTCTAAAATATTCTCACTCATTATAGTGAAACTCATGGCATCATCTAAATTTTTAGATGTTGCTATTTTTGACATTACTGTATTATAATAAGCGTCATTTTCTACTAAACCTTCATAAACTTGAAAATGCTGAGCAAAATACTCAGTCACACCTTCGTACATCCATAAATGTTTTGAGAATGTAGGTTTGTTATAATCAAAATAATGCACATCTTCAGAATGTACAGATAAAGGAGTTACAATATGAAAAAACTCATGTGCTACAACATCTACGATTGATGCTGCTAAGCCTTCTTTACTTGAAGATTCAGGCAAAACTACTACTGTAGACGTATGATGTTCTAAAGCTCCCATTCCTTTTGGTGCCGTTTCTGAACCATCAGATAAGTATAAATAGATATCATATCTTGGTGTTGTATTTACATCACCTAAATATTCTTTTTGAGCTTGCATCATTTTAAAAACAGTCTCTTTTTGACTTGCTGCAGTATGTACTTTATTAGGAGAATATACACTCAAAACAATTTTGATGTTTCCAACCATAAATTCTTCAACATCCAATTTACCATACATCATTGGGTTATCAGTAATATCGAAATAGCGTTGCGCAAAATAGCTACTTGTAATAGATGTACCATCTGAACTAGACTTCATACCTTTATCTTCTAAAGCAGAAGTTCTCACAAATGTTGCAGGTGCAGTAACATCTAAAGCATATTGATTGTTCTTTAAAGAATCAAAATAACCGATAAATCCATGAAGGTTTAATACATAGTTATCAGATTCAATATTCGTTCCTGAAGGAGAAAATGGATTCTCACCACCTATTCCACCTGTAGATTCTATATCAAAAGTATCATTTACATAATACTGAAGTTTATCTAGCTTAGTTGCACTAGCTATTGTCCATGTATTAGTATCAATCTTAACGGCTGCTAATTCATTACCGTCATAATCTAATGCTTTAAAGTCATCAACATACTTTCCGAAATCACTAACGGAATATGTTCCTTGTACTACTCTTGGTAATCTATAGGTTACTGTTTCTGTTGTAAAACGACCTGGATTAATAATTACAGGTACTTTATCATCTACAACTGCTGTTAAATCTAAAGCCGTTTCTATTGGATTATTTACCGCTAAATCATCTACTTTTGGTTTTGCGGATCCGCAGCCTACCAAAATTACGCTCAAGCCAAGTATGGCCAAATAATTCTTCATGTTAAAAATTTTAGTTTTTTTACTAGTCTTGCAAATCTACAATCTGTTACCACTTTAAATCTAAAGGTTTTGTTAAATTCGCAGCATGTCGCAACCTCTAGTTAGCATTTTAGTTCCATTTAGGAATACCGAATCCTTTATTGGCGAATGTCTTGATTCCATTTTAAAACAAACCTATACCAATTGGGAAGCAATTTTTATAGATGATGGTTCTAATGATTCTTCTTTTAGTATTGTTGATGCAATTACCAAACAAGATACTCGTATAAAGCTATATGGGAATAATGACTCAGGAATTATAGCAGCACTACAAACTGCTTATAGTCATTGTAATGGCGAATATATATCTAGAATGGATAGTGATGATATTATGACTCCAAATCGTCTAGAAATCATGGTGAGTAATCTTCAAAAACATGGTAGAAAACATTTAGCTATAGGGCAAGTCCATTATTTTAGAGAAGATGGTCTTAGTGATGGTTTTGCACGTTATGAAAAATGGTTAAACCGATTGACTATAGCAGGAAATAATTTTTCTGAAATCTATAAAGAATGTGTAATTCCGTCTCCTTGTTGGATGTTGCATAGAGATGATTTTGAAGTTTGCGATGGTTTTAATTCAAATATTTATCCTGAAGATTACGATTTGGCATTTCGATTTTATAAAGCTGGTTACACTTGTATTCCCTGTGATAAAGTCCTACTCCATTGGAGAGATTATAGTACACGCACCTCAAGAACTCATGAGAACTATGCACACAATTCATTTTTAGATCTTAAAGTTCATTATTTCTTAGATTTAAATTATGATGCATCTAGGCCTTTAGCAATTTGGGGAGCAGGCACAAAAGGGAAAACACTTGCTAAAATATTGTTGAGTTTTGAGATTCCTTTTTACTGGATTTGTGATAATCCTAAAAAAATTGGAAAACACATCTATGAGCAAAAACTTTTAAATTTCGATTATTTAGCACAACTCGATAATCCACAAAGTATTGTGACTGTAGCAAATGAACAAGCACAAAGCGAAATTAAATTCTATTTTGAAAAACAAAAAATGGAATCTATGATCGATTATTTCTTTTTCTGTTAAAATTCTCAAAACCAAAAGACAGTTATCACTTTGCATTTTCTATATTTGACTTAATTATAAGCCCATAAAAGAGGAATGCAATTTAAACACCCAGAATTACTTTACGCGTTATTTTTGCTGGTTATTCCTATCCTTATTCATTTGTTTCAACTGCGTCGTTTTCAAAAAGTTGAATTCACCAATGTAAAATTTTTAAAATCCGTAAAACTTCAAACCAGAAAAAGTTCACAGCTTAAAAAGTGGTTTACTTTATTGACTAGAATGTTGCTCCTTGCTTGTGTTATCATTGCATTTGCACAACCTTTTATGCCAAATACAGAAGATTTTAACGAAGCCCAAGAAACGGTTATTTATTTAGATAATTCCTTTAGTATGCAAGCGAGAGGAAGTAATGGCACATTGTTAAATGAAGCTATACAAGATATTATAAACACATTACCAGAAGATGAAACTATTAGTTTGTTTACAAACACTAATACATTTAGAAATACGACTGTAAAGGCTTTAAAGAATGATTTAATTCAATTATCACATTCTCCTTCTCAATTGAATTACGAAGCTGCATATTTAAAAGGAAAGCAGTTATTTTCTAACAATGGAGCATCAACAAAAAATCTAGTGTTAGTTTCCGATTTTCAACAAAATGGAAACCCATTAACTTTTGAAGCTGATAGTACAGTTCAATTAAAATTAGTGCAACCAAAATCTAATTTGGTGTCTAATATCAGTATAGATAGCCTTTATATTTCTAAAACAACAGCTGAAACTTTAGATATTAATGTTCTATTATCTAATCAATCTGAACCTATTGACAATGTATCAATCTCATTATTTAATGATGATAATCTTCTTGCAAAAAGTGCTATAGACATTGACAAAGAAGCAGAAACCATATTTACTGTACCTAATAATACAGTTATCAACGGAAAATTAATTATAGATGATTCAGGTTTACAATATGATAATGCGTTCTATTTTAATATCAACTCGAAACCAAAAATTAAGGTCTTAACAATTAATGACAGTGCAGATGATTCATTTTTAAAACGTATATATACTGAGGATGAATTTGATTATAAAAGCTTCAGGTTAAAGGCCTTAAATTTCAATTTAATTCCAGATCAAAATTTAATTGTCATCAATGAAATTGAAATGATTTCCACTGCATTGAAAACGGCATTAAATGCATTTAAAAACGATGGAGGAAGTGTTTTAATAATTCCATCAAGTAAAATCAATTTAAACTCTTATAATCAATTATTTATAGATTTATCAATCACACAATACTCTAATCAAAATAACACCGAAAAGCGTATTACTAGCATCAACTATGATCATCCACTTTTGACAAATGCATTTTATTCTAAAGTAACAAACTTTCAATATCCAAAAGTTGATATGTCTTATCGCTTTTCATCCAACTCAAACAATATATTATCTTATGAAAATGGCAGTCCTTTTTTAGTAGGCAATTCTAAAGTATTTGCGTTTTCTTCAGCATTAAATAATAACAATTCAAATTTTAAAAATTCGCAATTAATAATTCCTGTGTTGTATAATATGGGGCTACAAAGCTTGAAACTTTCAAAATTATATTACACAATTAGCGAGCCTAATTCCATTGCTATTCAAACTTCAATTGGACAAGATGATATCTTAACTTTAAATTCTGAAGAGACATCAGTAATTCCTTTACAAAAAACGTATAGCAAAACGGTTGTGCTAGAAACTGAGGATTTTCCAAATACTGCTGGCATTCTAAATGTAATGAATAAGGATACTTCTCTACAGAATTTAAGTTTCAATTTTAATAGAAAAGAAAGTAGTCTAAGCTACTATGATTTAGATGCATTAAAGAACACCTCTGTAGATTCTAGCTTGGCAACTACCATCAATACCATAAAAAGTAGTACAACTATTAATGCGTTATGGAAATGGTTTGTTATTTTTGCGTTAGTATTCTTAATTATTGAAATGCTACTACTAAAATATCTTAAATGAACGCACTCATAAAATCTGCAACCATCGTTGATTCTAAAAGTGATTTTCACAATGAAACGGTTGATATTTTAATTGAAAAAGGTCGCATTACCAAGATTTCTAAACGAATTTCAAATCCTAAAAATTACAGAGAAATAAAACTCGACAACCTCCATGTATCTCAAGGTTGGTTTGATAGTAGTGTGTCTTTTGGTGAGCCTGGTTATGAAGAACGAGAAATAATCAGTAATGGATTAAAGACTGCTGCACGTTCTGGTTTTACATCTGTTGCTCTAAATGCCAACTCTAATCCGGTTATTGATAGTTATGCAGACATCACTTTTGTAAAGTCCAAGGCGAATGATAATGCAGTGAGTCTCTATCCTCTCGGAGCATTAACAAAATCTAGTGACGGAACAGATTTAGCTGAATTATTTGATATGACTAATGCAGGAGCTATTGCTTTTTATGATTATCAAAAACCTATTTCTAATCCTAACCTCATGAAAATTGCATTACAGTATGCAAGTAACTTTGATGGTTTAGTTTGTTCTTTTCCACAAGAATCTAGAATCTCAGGAAATGGTGTAGCCAACGAACATATTAATAGCACAAAATTAGGACTTAAAGGAAATCCGGCATTAGCAGAAGAACTGCAAGTCGCAAGAGATTTATTTTTATTAGAATACACTGAAGGAAAACTTCATATTCCAACGATATCTACTGCAAAATCTGTTGAATTGATTAGAGCAGCCAAAACCAAGAAACTAAATGTAACTTGTAGTGTTGCTATTCACAATTTACTATTTACAGATGACGTTCTTACTAGTTTTGATACCAATTATAAGGTTTTACCTCCATTACGAACTCAAAAAGATTGTGATGCATTAATTGAAGGTTTAAAAGATGGCACCATTGATATGGTCACTACAGACCACAACCCTATTGATATTGAGGACAAGAAAATTGAATTTGATTACGCTAAGTTCGGAACTATTGGTTTAGAATCTGCTTTTGGAGCGCTTCAAACCATCTTTACAACTAAGAAAGTGGTTAGTTTATTAACACAAGGGAAATCTAGACTTCGCATATTACAATCTACAATTAACGAAGGAGAAATCGCTGATCTTAGTTTGTTCAATCCAGATACGAGTTACGAGTTTAGTAAATCTCATATAACATCAAGATCTAAGAATAGTGCTTTTTTAGGAAAAACACTTAAAGGTGAAACTTATGGTATTATTGCCAATAATAAAATTGTTTTAAAATAATGGACCAAAATACAGTTGAGGAAGGTAAGCAAATGGGTATCATAGCTTATATAACATTAATTGGCACTTTGATTGCTTTTTTCACGAATCAGGATAAACGTAATGCTTTTACTTCTTTTCATGTAAGACAAGCGCTTGGTCTATGGCTATTATTTATGGCTTTAGGTTATGTTATCGGCAGTTTTAATAGCTTAATGGTTACTTATTCATGGTGGATATTTTTCTCTGTTTTATTTATCTATGGTATGCTTGGAGCTGTTTCGGGTAAAACAAATAAGATTCCAATTCTCGGAGATCTCTTTCAAAAGTTATTTAAATCTTTAGGTGAATAAGTATGTCTTCAAACTTACAGTACATTACTAGACCTTCGTCTTTAAAAGAAAACGCGCCGCTTTTAATTATGTGCCATGGCTATGGTAGCGACGAAAATGATTTATTTTCATTTGCTTCAGAATTACCTGAAGAATTAATGATTATCTCACTAAGAGCTCCATACCCAATGCAACCTTATGGAAATGCATGGTATGCTATTAATTTTGATGCTGACAAAGGCAAATGGAGTGATAACGAACAAGCCAAGCAATCAGTAGATTTAATTTCTAAATTTATTACCTATGCTTGTGAAACTTACGATGTAGACTCTGATAATGTGACGCTTTTAGGTTTTAGTCAAGGCACGATTCTTAGTTATGCTGTAGCACTCAACTATCCTAAAAAAATTAAAAACATTGTAGCTTTAAGTGGCTATGTTAATGAAGACATTCTACCAGATACAATTGATAAAAAAGACGTTTCCCATCTCAATTTCTTTTGCTCTCATGGTTCGGTAGATCAGGTTATTCCTGTAGATTGGGCTAGAAAATCGCCTGAGTTTTTGAAAGCTTTAAGTATTAACCATGTATATTCAGAATACCCAGTTGGCCATGGTGTTGCTCCTCAAAATTTTTATGATTTAAAAGATTGGCTGGTTAAATATATTTAACGTTAAGATTCATAAACTTAAAAAGGTTTCGACTGCGCTCAACCAGACATTTAGTTTAAATAGTAATCTTCGGATACATAAAGTACTCTACCAGTTTGTATTTTAGGTCATTATTTTCATCTATTGAATAAGTGACGAATATTTCACCCCAATATTCTCCATCTGTAAAATTAGCTGCAATCCACTTATGATTCATAATTCTAATTTTGTTAATCAACAATTTAGAACCTGTCATAGATACAAAAGGAACAATAGGATGATCATCACCTTCATAATTATTCATATTGTAAAGCCCTTCTGTGATTGCCGTAATTAACTCATCTGTATCATAACCTTGAGCAACAAAATAATCTAAGGCATTGTCATTACGATCTATATTAAAGTAATTGAGATCAAAATTTTGTTCTTCTAGAATTGCAATAGCTGAATCACTTTCAATAAGTTTAGACTTAAACTTGGTAATGTCTTCCTCATATTTATCAATAATATTTTTAGAATTCACATATTGAAAAATTATCAGCAAAACTGAAAAAATAAATAAGTACATAAAAATTCTACTCTTCATATCTAAATTGTAATTTGTAAGTTATCGTATGCTAAAAAAACGTTGGAAGGCAATTTTTGTTGCACCTCATCATGAAATCCTAAATAGTGACTAATATGAGTTAAATAAGCGCGTTTTGGCTTTACTTTTTTAATAAAATCTAGAGCTTCTTCTAAATTAAAATGTGACATATGAGGTTTTTCTCGTAGAGCGTTTACTACCAATACATCAAGATTTTTAAGCTTTTCAACTTCATCTTCAGCAACAGTTTTCATGTCAGTGAGATAAGCAAAGTCTTTAAAACGATAGCCAAATACTTGAAGCTTATAATGTAGTCCATCAACAGGAATAACATTAAGATTACCTGCAGTGAACGATTCATTTTCAATTTTGTGCTTTATTACACTTGGCACGCCAGGATACTTCTCTGCTGTAGTAAAAATATAATCAAACCGCTTTTCTAAAGCTTTAAAAACCCTTTGATGAGCATAAAGCGGAATATCACCTTGCCTAAAGAAAAAAGGTCTAATATCATCTAAGCCCATCGTGTGATCGGCATGCTCGTGAGTAAAAATAATACCGTCTATTTTGGATACTTTTGCTCTAAGCATTTGCTGCCTAAAATCGGGACCACAATCAATGACAAAAGAGTAATTATCCCATTCTACTAATACAGAAACACGTAGTCTTTTATCTTTAGGGTTTTCACTTAAACATACAGGATGAGTGCTTCCTATTATTGGAATTCCTTGTGATGTTCCAGTACCTAAAAACGTAATTTTCAATAGCAATAAGTTTAAAACAAAAATAAGCTTATTTTTTTGTTTGCAATAGTAAATTGATACCTTTGCGATAACGATGTAAACCCAGACTCCATGAAGGACATAACGTACACAGGCGATTCAGATTTTGAAAATATTCCGTCTTTAAAAGACAAAGCCTTACGCATTAATCTTAACGCAGATATTTACGGAACTTTTTCTGAAATTGGTGCAGGGCAAGAAACTGTGCGCCAATTTTTTAGAGCTGGTGGAGCTTCTGGCACCATTGCCAAAGCCATGTCTGCTTATGATAAAGACTTTAGTGACGCCATTTATGGAATAGAAGATGATAAGCGTTATGTTACTGAAGCAAGACTTCGAAAAATGCTAAACCATGAAGTTGGTTTAATGGAACAGCGTATAACAAGAGACAATCACCCAAATAAAATATTTTTCTCATATGCCAATACAGTTGCTACGATAGATTTTGCAAAAAAATTTAAAGGTCATGGCTGGATTGGAATTAAATATCAGGTTGGACCAGATAAGGAATATAATGACATTGTACTCCATATTCGTTTTAAAGAAAATGATGCACGTTTACAACAAGAAACACTTGGTAAGTTAGGTACTAACCTAATTTATGGTGCTTTCTATAAATACAATCAACCTCGTAAATTATTGCGTTATTTATACGACCATTTAGATAAAGATCAATTAGAAATTGATACTATTAACTTTTCAGGTCCTGTTTTTAAAGATGTAGATAACCGTTTAATGAGTTTGCAATTGGTTAAAAACGGAATGACCGATGCCGTAATGTTTGCGCCAGATGGAAACAACGTTTTACCTGCTCGAGTACTTTACAAAAAGAATATCTTAACATTGAGAGGTAGTTTTAGACCTGTTACTAAAGTAAATATGGACATGTTTGAGAAATCTTACGAAATGTTCATAAAAGAAAACAAAGTAGATAAAGAAAAAACTCAAGTGATTTTTGAAATTACTTTATCTAACTTAAGAGCAGAAGGAGAGATTGATGAGCAAGATTTTATGGATAGAGCGAAGTTACTATGTTCATTAGGGCAAACAGTGTTAATTTCAAATTTCCAAGAGTATTATAGATTAGTTGAATATTTCTCTCAATACTCTAGAGCCAGAATGGGATTAGCTATGGGAGTTAATAATCTTGTAGATATTTTTGACGAGAAATATTACCGTCATTTAAGTGGTGGTATACTTGAAGCTTTTGGTAAACTTTTCTATAAAGATTTGCGTGTGTACCTCTATCCAATGGAGAACAAAGATGGTACTTTAACTACAAGTGAAAACCTAAAAGTACACCCAAGAATGAAAGAGCTATACAAGTTCTTTAAATACAATGGCAAAGTGGTAGATATTACTGATTATGATGTTTCTAACCTATCTGTATTCTCTAGAACGGTCCTTAAAATGATTTCAAATGGTGATGATGAATGGGAAAAAATGTTACCAGAAGGTGTAGCTAAATTGATTAAAGAAAAAAGTTTATTTGGCTGTGAATCCGAGGAAGTAATGCATAAGAACTAATTTCTAAAATAGAAGAATAAAAAAGCGACCTACTTCGATTACTAAACATAATCGAAGTAGGTCGCTCTTTTGTTATATAAATTGCTCTTATTCAGTTAATATCTGATCTGTATGAGCTTTAGTTTTCACCTTTGTAATTACATCTAATAAAACACCGTTCTCGTCAATTACAAATGTAATTCTATGAATACCATCATATTCTCTACCCATAAATTTCTTTGGTCCCCAAACTCCAAAAGCTTCTATAACTGATTTGTCTTCATCAGCTAGTAATGGATACTGAAAGCCATATTTGTTTTTAAAATTAGATTGTCGTTTAGCACTATCTGCACTTACTCCTAAAATTTCATAATTCTGAGCTTTAAAACGCTCAAGATTATCATTTAAGTTACAAGCTTCTGCTGTACAACCAGGAGTGCTCGCTTTTGGGTAAAAGAAAACAACTAATTTCTTTCCTTTATAATCAGCTAAAGATACTGTATTACCTTGTTCATCTTTTGCCGAAAAATCTGGTGCCTTATCACCTACTTTTAAATGCGTCATAATTGCGTAAATTTGTTTTTGTAAAAATACAATATGACTAAGCAAGAAAAGATAAATTTTGTTATAAATACATTAAACAAATTTTATCCAGAAATTCCTATTCCATTAGACCATAAAGATCCTTATACATTGCTAATTGCAGTTTTAATGTCTGCGCAAAGTACAGATGTACGTGTAAATAAAATTACACCATTATTATTTGAGCGTGCTGATAATCCATACGATATGATTAAACTGAGCGTAGAAGAAATCAGAGAAATCATAAAACCTGTTGGTTTATCTCCTATGAAAAGTAAAGGCATACATGGCTTATCTCATATTTTAATTGATAAGCATAATGGTAAAGTCCCAAAAACTTATGAATACTTAGAAGAATTGCCAGCAGTTGGTCATAAAACAGCAGCTGTAGTGATGTCACAAGCTTTTGGTATTCCTGCGTTTCCTGTAGATACTCATATTCATCGTTTAATGTATCGTTGGAATTTAACCAATGGTAAAAACGTAGTTCAAACCGAAAAAGATGCTAAACGTATATTTCCTGAAGAGCTTTGGAACGACCTTCACCTTCAAATTATTTGGTATGGAAGAGAGTACTCGCCTGCTCGTGGTTGGGATTTAGAAAAAGATATTATTACTAAAACGATTGGTAGAAAATCGGTTTTAGATGAGTATTATAAAAAGAAAAAATAGTTTTAGTTGGTATAATTGTTGATGTTTTAGTTGAAAAACTATCAATCAATGAAAAATTTATTATTAGTTCTTCTATGCATTATCATTACATCTTGTATTCCTATTAAAATTGCACCAAAATTTAAAAATCAAGATTATAAGGTGATGAAAGCTAAAAAGTTTGAAAGAAAATTACCAAGAGAAACCTCTTTTATATTCAAAGACCCAAAA